>NZ_JASJHF010000229.1:0-5416 GCF_033791185.1 Moritella sp.
GTTACCCCGTCCAACATAGACAGTTTAATCGCGTTGTCCACGCTGTGTGTATGGGTATCGATAAAACCTGCCGCAACCACAAGACCAGTTGCATCGACATTATCATGCCCTTTGATATTTTTTTTAGTGATGGTAATTATCTTGCCATTTTTAATGCCGACATTACGTACTCCATCAAACTGAGTCTCAGGATCCATCACTCGCCCGTTTTGGATAACAAGGTCATAGTCGTCAGCAAAGGTTGGGAGCGTCATCGCTGTTGCAATAACCAGAGTTGTGAATAATTTCAATTGTTTCATTTTTTCCTCCATTATTTAAAAGGCCTGAGGATTACGTTAAAGTTGTTTTCGTAATCAACCATCATATTGATCTCTTCCAGTGGATTGCCATTAACTATCAACAGGTCGGCTAGCTACTAGGTTTAAAACAACCAGCGCACCTTCTTCATATGGCTATTTAAGATTTTTAGAAGGATACTTATGTTTAAAATATCCCCATAAATAGCCGAGAAATCCGTAAGTAAGGCCCCAAAAAAACACCTGGAACAGATCCAGTAATAAGCGTTGCTGATCGGTGATTGGCTAGTTGAAGGTAACTATCTGAAGGAGAATTGCTATTCTCGTTGCCGATACATCATGAATAAAACGTAAATAAAATACACATTGGCCAAAAATGTCAGAAACGGGCCACATGAAATACAGCGCATATAACCCTTTTAAACCATAGGTGACCACCAAACCAAGCGATGTTGCGGTGATGATATTTCTGGTTATCTGGGGTTTATCACGCGTGGTGAAGTAGGCCACAAGTGGAGCCAACCATAAAAAGTTAAAATACAGATCTGATTCCATTGCTACGCCCATTTATGTAAATTTAATTATCATCCTTAAAGATATAATCGCGCACGTAACCCAAAGACCCAACTGTCATCCGCTTCTGTATTTAGAGCAGGATCACGTATATATTGGATATCAGGGGTTAGTTGGAAATATTGAGTAACTTGTAAGCGTGTAAACAGCTCAATAGATATCTGATCTTTGAGATCCGAAGAGCCAAAAGTATCTTCGTTAGGTTCGCCCCAGTTAACGCCAAGACCTAACAGGCTGTTATTTGATCCCCAGTGATATCCGAGACCCGTACTGACTGATTTTTGTAGTAGTGTGCCACCATCTTTTGCATAACCAGCTCGAAAAAATGGCATCCATTTTTCGTCAAAAGAGTGAGAGTAAGAAAAACTGGCGCCTTGTCCGTCATTAACACCCGCTGCAACACGTTCATCCGATTGCCAGTAGGTAAGATGAGTATTGTCTAAATAGAAGCGTTCTCTAGATGTCACCCAACCCAGTTCAATCGTTTTAATAAACTCATGGTCAGTGAAGGTATCGAATCCATTTAAAGGGTCAGTCGAATCTGCATTGCTATCGGTAAAACCGGTGATCAGATAAATTTCATCCGTAAGCATGGCATTGAAATAGGCACCTAGCGCGGCATCATCGGGTAAGGCTATCGTAGCGCCGCCGGTGGCGAATGCGAAATTGGAGAAACCAGTCCAAGGAGAGGCGAGCGCATACACATCAACCCAGTCGGTTGCATCTAAAAATCCGACGACTATTTCGATGTCGCCCTCATTCAAATTTTGTTTCCAGAAAAAGTTGGTGTATCGAGTGCCGATATCACTAAAAGTCGGATACATTAACCCCACATAGCCAATTTCATCTTTTACCCCATTGGCTGAAGGGTCTGTATATCCATGGCGATTCTCTACCTTAAAGATGAGAGAGCCGGTATTAGCGGATTCGCGACCAATTAGGTCCCATTGACCAAATAGTCGCAGCACACCACCGGAAAATGTATCCTGGTCATTTAGCGTATTAGTTGCGCCTACTGCTGCTGCACTGTAGTCCAGCGTAAAGCTCAAGCCACTATTTTCCTGTAGTTTTTGCTTCCACTCTGTATAACCCATTGGAGATTGGCTATCAATGATCGATTTATCAAGCCTCTTATCTTCCGCCATCTGTCCGGAAACAGAGTTTGGACTAGCAAATAAGGGAGCGGTTGATTTTGTCGCCTCCTGAGTCGGTTGTTCTTCCTGGGCATGAACCGATGGACTCATCAACAGCATTGCCGCACAAACGTAACCGATATCCTTTACATTCATTTTTTAACTCCTTTTTCAAACAAATTTATGACACTAAGTGATTCACTGGAAACGCCATATAAAAGATGCATTCCATTACTTAAACGCAATAGGGGAGGAAATCCTCCCTTAAGTTTAGGTTTAACTATTCACCGGTCAGCTTACTCATCCGTTTACCCCATCCATCCCGTATAAGGTTTGCGCATCGCCCCCGCGTGCATCAGCTCTGTCATTGTTATGAAGTCCCATACATTACGGCGGGTGGCCGCTTGAATCGCGTGCGCGTAAGGGGGAAACTCTGTACATTCAAGCAAGATAGCCCCAATGTCAGGGTGTTTCTTCACCGCGTCTGCCGCCAATTTAACCAATTCTTGCTCTAATTTTTGAGGGTTAAAACTACCTGATTCGCTGGTAATTCTTTTCATCTCTGTGCCATTTTCGTTACCAACAATGATCACTCGACTCATGTCACTGTCAGATACTCCAGAGTTTTTCAGTGCTGGTGAGGGAATCAATAACTCGGCACTGGCGGTTAACACCAGTATCTTTTTGTTCGCGCCTACACTGGTGAGCAACATCGGTGCTTGCATCAGTGAACCGTTGAAGAATTGCACGCCGGGATCAAGTGACTTGGAGACTTCCGGTTGATAATTGGCAAAAAAACCACAATTGCCAATGATAGTTGTCACGCCTTGCATAGTGAGGCGTTTACAAGCGGCGATAAGCTTTTCCATCACGACAGGATGAGGCTCAGCCGCGAGCACCCAGAATGGATCAATCTCTTCAATTACCTCGTAAATAACCGGGAAATTAAACGAGGTTGGATTACCCATATCACCAGGGAGCATCGGAATATTAGCTTCTAGTTGTAAAATACCTACGGTGGCACCATAGACAAAACGACCTTTATAGCCATGTACATCGCCATCACCGTAGCCTACTTTTTCATTGTATAGGTCACCCTTTGGTGTATCCCAACGAACATCTGTGTCAGGCGACTCAAGCGGGGCGGGAGAAACTGCGGCACTTGCACTGGATGGGAATACGACGGCACCCGCTGCTAAGACCGATGCGGCTGCAATGGCACCTGTTGAGGTGGTAAGAAAATTACGGCGGGATTCATCCGATAGATTTTCGATAGGGTCAACGTTTTCTGTTGCATTATACTTACTTATATTTTTCATTTGTATCTCCTTGAAAATGACTATAGTTACTTGTTAAAACTGTTCATAATTTTGTATTCGTACCTATAAAGTTAGGGCTTCATAGAACGTTATTTAGCGTCCAATAGATTCTCATTCCAAGGATATAGCGACTCATATCCAATTTTTTAAAATCAAGCACCTTCATATACATTATCGCAACACTCGGTGCTACCATATGGGTAATATGGTCTGATATTTTGCTAAAACACCATAAAAATACGGAGTTTATTTAGCTACCAAAATTTATGTTTAGTGTCTTCATTTCGAATTCCAGTATTTGCTTACTTTGCTTTCGATAAAGGGCTACTGGTCGTCAAGTAGCTCCACAGAAATAATGGAAAGTCGTTCGTTGTAGAGTGCATTCATCACGCTAGACAGAGCCGCTTGATCAAGTAATTTACCAATCAAAATGGTCATTGGCTGATTATTTGAAGTAAATGCGCGAGTTAACACCATACCGCCCAATCGATCCGACCAGCTATCATCAAGTTGTCCCTGTACACGGATGCGGTAAAAAGCGATGCCATCAAACATTAAATCCTTCCAATTCTCTTGTGTTGACATTTCTGCTCCCATTTTTACTCGAGTGACGCATGAGATTGTGTCACGCTATAAAGCTTAGTTGCTGGGGGAAATATTTAACATCACTCAAAAGTTGTATAAAAGTTGTATAAAAGATAAATTAATATTTTATAAGTGGGGCTATTGGGGATTTGTTGTTAGCGTTGTTTATTGGTGACTGTGAAGCAGTTTGGGTGGTAAATTTCACCACCCAAATGGGGTCAATATGCGGGGTAAATATAAATAATAAAAAATTGGAAATCAGGTTATATAATGCCGAGGGTTCTGGCTTTAGTTATCGCTTGTTGACGATTTTTAGTACCCAGTTTTTTGAATATATTGTAAAGATGCCTTTTAACGGTTTCTAAAGAGATGAATAGACTATCGGCAATCGCTTGATTGCTCAGTCCTTTAGAAAGTACTTTCAGAATTTCAATTTCGCGAAGGGTCATCAGTTCAAGCGCAACGGGTACAGCACTCGGTTCTACGTGTCCAAAAGCGACAAGAACTCGGTTAGCGTATAGCTGATAAGTTTCCTGTTTAATATAACGTTTTAATATCGTTGATATTTGACTGCCAAAATCTAAAAATGGACGAATTAATTCCCCTGACTCTGACAGAGCCAATGCTTCACTTAATTTTTTATAGGATGATGATTCATTGCCTAGTTTGTCATTAAGTACAGACTGTAAGAGCAGCACGTCAATCAGGCATTTGTTATTGTGTAACGCCCCATAATAGACGTGTAATTCACCCAATAAGTTTTTGGCGAGCAATAAGTCATCGCGAGTCTCACGAGACAGTAGCACTTTGATATAAGTAAATTGTGGTATATAGAATCGGTATCCGGGATCAAATGGATGGGCTTCGAAGTTGATCGACCATTTTTGGGCTTGGGCAATTTTCCCCTGACGCAGAAACAATTCTGCCTGAAATCCCAATGCCAGTTGATGAAACCCATTGCTTCCTGATTCCAGTGCTTTGTTGATGGTGGATTCAACCACTTCAAGTGCCTCATCGGATCTGCCTTGGCCTTCAAGATTGAGTGCTAATACAAACGCATTGTGGGCTGCATTGAGCATGGTAGATTTGTAATAATTTTTTTGTACTAGCTGCAAATATTTGTCTGCTTCCTTAAGATTGTTACGCAGATAGTGGAGAGCACCTAAAAAATGTTGTGCACAACTCGTCGATTCTAGCAAATTGGAATGCTCACAGATTTTCAATATTTGTAAGCAAACCTGACGCAACCCAGTGAGGTCGGCGGCTAACCAGTGCACGCATGCGAGGATAAGATACATTTTTGAATGATACGTTGTGCCTGTTAACAGATAGCTTTCTTGCGCTTCATAGACAACATTATAGGCACTGGCAAGATCACCGGAAATCTGATGCCCAAAGGAGAGCATGCACAAGGCAATCGCACGAGAATGTTCAGCATTTTCTGCGAGGTCTTTTAATGCTTTTTCGGCAAAGTTGATGCTTGATTGATTATCCCCCTTCAGGTAACAAT
>NZ_JASJHF010000230.1:0-3121 GCF_033791185.1 Moritella sp.
GCGACAATGGATCAGCACGACAGGATCCTCTAGATCCAGGCTGGCGAAATTGCACATTGCCACTGCATTTATAGTGCTGATTGTATAAATCCCGCGTGCACAACGACCATTGTTGACGATAAACATTAACCATAAACATTAACCAATAAGGCAGTTTCGCATGCTGATATTGTCGCCATAAACGGTGGCCTATATAAATAACTAGTCCCCCTATAATAAGACAACTTAATATCCACATCTGATAAGCACGAACAAAACTAGCAGGCGTATGCTGTACCAACCATTGCCCGCTAGGCACGGCTAGAGGCTGCAAAGTCTGTGTTTCGGTGTTCCACCACAACAGGCTTAATGCGGGTAAATCTAATTGGCCATTTTTCTGAATAATATAAGTGTGGGTTATGCTTTTATAGGCGTAAAAGCCATCACGATTTTGGCTATCTTGCGCGTTATCTTTATCACGATAAGATTGCACATGCTCAGATTGAAAAGGAGCAAAGTCAGGCAACAACATAATACTGGTATCTCTGCCCGCTATCGTCACTGTACGCGTGATAGCATCCCCGACTTTCAATTCACTATCCGGTTCAATATTCCACACTTGGCTAAACGTCAACTCCGGTGCTGCAACCCAATTTACATCTTGGCTTAATCGAGCATCAGGCAAAGCCACATTAAAGCTCAGCGGCGTAGTGAGTAGATGACCCGTTACTTTTTTTCCCGTCGCACTGGCAATACTTACACTCACCGGTATAGCTGGCACGATATATTCACCACTCAGTTGCGGATAAAGTGTTAATTGCCACTCCTGTATTGACCAAGTGATGCCTTTTTCACGTTGAGCATAATTATTCGCTAATTTATTACGTTGTAACACTAAGCTGTTATCGACACTAAACGGACTAATATAGGTTCCCGCCGCAAACCAACGATCGGTTTTTACCTGAATATATAAATCAACTTGCTGGCGAGGGGCAAACCCAGCGCTAAGCGTACTAGCAGAGTTAAGACTGCCGTCAATATTTTCTGACGCGGGTTCGATCCATGCCTTAATTTGTAATTTATTTTGCTGTAACAAATCTTGCACAGTCGTCGCTTGCGCAACATTAACGATACCAGCCTGCAAAACCAAGCAACAAATAACCGTATAAATAAATCGCATCATGATCCTACCTGCGCTTGCAATTGTTGAGAAAACTTAGTCTTGATAAAACGTTCAGGATCGCCTTGTACACGCTTCATCCATGCTTGATTAAGCGCGTCATCTTGCAATAATTGTTCGGCGTTATAACTTTCCTTGATGAGCTGATCTTGCCTCAGCATTTTCTCGGCACCATCGCTTGTTTGTGGTTGGTCACCTAATTCTTTTGATGCCTCGTTCTCGTTATCTGTTTGGCTTTCACTCATGCGATTAATATCATCAATAATCTTCTGCACTATCGCTAAATTATGCGCCGCTTGCAGATAGTCCGGATGTTCTTTTACTATCTGCTTAAACAAATTTCGAGCCGCGATATACTCACGTGATTGCGCCAAGGCACTCGCTGCTCCAAATTGTGCGATGGGGTTATCTACCCGCATAAAATAGCGACGAGCGAGGTCAAATTCTTCGGCAAAATAATAGGCAGAGGCTTTCCACATAAGATCATCAAAACGCACTGCTGCTTGTGCATAGTCCCCGCGGTTAAAATAATATTGTCCTTGCTGATCGGCTGTCATCCATAAGTCAGCAAAACGCCATTTTGGTTGTAGACCCTCTTTGACTGAATTTGTCATCTGCTCAGAGGCTGCGTTAGCCAATACTGGCGGGGCAGGAAGATAAGTTAAAGCAAATAAGAGTAATACCGACTGCAGGCTCCAATTAATAGTCCAACCACGACGGAACCACAGCAAAAATAATAGCGCTAATAAAAACACTAAGTTGTAGCCCATATCAGCCCAGGGTTGAACGTTGTCATTACTCAGTAACATAAATTGCTGAATATTAGCTTGTATCCATTCAACATCGCTATTATCTCCAGATATAGACTGATAGTAACCACTTGCATTTTTTGCTAACGATTTTAATGCATCTGCGTCAAAAGGGACTGATACAGCTTGCTCACTATTCCCGACTCCTAAGACTAATAACAAGGGGCGGCTTTGCTGTGAATTTAAATTGGAATCAGCATTAGTGGTATTTGTATTAATAGAGGCATTAAAATAATCAACAAAGCGTGCTTTTGTATCACTGCCTAATCCATCAGTAATCAGTAGTACAGACCCCGGATTACCTTTGCTGCGCTCAGCAGCCAACAATGCATCTATATTCGCTAAACTATATTCAGCAAACTTGCCCTGTCGTGGCATGATCTTAGGCGATACCGCTTGCAATAATGGCGTAAAAATAGCGTTATCGCGGGTTAATGCCATCGCGGTATGTGCACTGCCAGCATAAACCACCAGCGCAGTACTGCCACCTTCACGTAGTGCCAATAAATCACTTATTTTTTGTTTTGCCCTAACCAGTCGACTCGGTTGAATATCTTGTTGCAACATAGATTCAGATACATCTAAAACAATCACCAACGGCGCGGTATCCTCACCAAAAGGCGAGGCTTGGCGTAACCAACTCGGTCCTGCCGCAATGATAATGGCCAGTACGACGAGAAAGCCCCATAATTTTAACGGTAATAGTTTTTTCCAACCTTGCTCACCAACGGTTAATGCCGCTAATAAGTGTGGTGGAAAATCTTTAAGCCCAGCTTCCTGTGATTTTTTTTGCTGAAAATTAATCACGAAAAATAAAACAAATGGCACAAAAGCCAATAACCATAATGGTCGTATAAAATGAAAGTTTTGCCATATAATGGAAAAGTACATTAATCCTCCCCGCGCTTATTCAACAACAAATCACGTTTAGATGGTTGCTTGCTAAGATAGTAACTACGCCATATAACTAAGCTGTAAAGAATAAAGTAAATGCTAATTGCCAAGGCGATAGGAGCATAGTGAACACTTACTTTAGGTTGATAGCTAAAACTAGCAAACTGACTCGGTTCTAACGTGCTAATTTCCGCATAAACACGATTTAGCTCGACAGAAGAGATTGCCTGAAAAGCTTGCCCACCGGTGATTTCAGCAA
>NZ_JASJHF010000231.1:0-12654 GCF_033791185.1 Moritella sp.
TTAATGGGCTCGATGCATACAGGCTTAGAAGAAGAAAAAAATGGATTTGAAAAACTGGCCGCTTTTTATGCCGAACGTGCAAAAGGCGGTGTTGGTTTAATTGTTACCGGTGGTATCTCGCCAAACCTACGTGGTCGTCTAATGCCGCACGGTATGCAGCTATCTTATAAATGGCAAGCGAAGAAACACCAAGTTGTCACACAAGCTGTGCATGATAATGGCAGTAAAATCGCGTTACAAATCTTGCATGCTGGGCGTTATGCCTATCATCCATTTAGTGTCAGTGCGAGTAAGAAAAAAGCGCCGATTAACCCGTTTACACCTAGAGCGATGTCAAAACGTTCGATTCGTTGCACTATCGCTGATTTCGCTAAAACAGCTGAATTAGCTAAGTTTGCCGGTTATGATGGTGTGGAGGTCATGGGTTCTGAGGGTTATCTTATCAATCAGTTTATTTGTCGTCGCAGCAATAAGCGTACTGATGAATGGGGTGGTAGCTATCAAAATCGTATGCGTTTCCCTGTTGAGATTGTAAAAGCAATTCGTCAACGTGTTGGTAATGACTTTATCATTATCTTCCGCCTTTCAATGTTAGATCTTGTTGAAGATGGCAGTACCTTTGAAGAAGCGGTAGAGCTTGCACAAGCACTTGAAAAAGCTGGTGTGACTATTATAAATACCGGCATCGGCTGGCATGAAGCACGTGTACCTACCATTGTAACCAGTGTGCCGCGTGCCGCGTTTACTTGGGTAACAGAGAAAATGAAGGAACATGTGAATGTACCTTTAGTGACAACTAACCGTATCAATACCCCCGAAGTTGCGGAGAGTATATTAGCTTCAGGCCAAGCTGATATGGTTTCGATGGCGCGTCCGATGCTGGCTGACCCTTATTTTGTTGCGAAAGCGACAGCAGGTAAAGCCGATGAAATTAATACCTGTATCGCCTGCAATCAAGCATGTCTAGATCATGTCTTTAAAGCAAAAAGAGCATCTTGTCTGGTAAACCCACAAGCGTGCTTTGAAACCGAACTGACTTTTCAAACAGCCAAGAAATCAAAACATATTGCCGTTGTTGGGGCGGGTCCTGCAGGTTTAGCTTTTGCTTGTTATGCCGCTGAGCGTGGTCATACGATTGATATTTTTGATAGCCGTTCAGAGATTGGTGGACAGTTTAATTATGCTAAACAAGTACCGGGCAAAGAAGAGTTCTACGAAACACTACGTTATTATGCAAAGCAGATTGAAGTGCTGGGTATTAACTTACATTTAAATGAAGTCGTAACCGTGAAAACTTTGCAAGGTAAAGGCTACGATGATGTTGTGGTCGCTACCGGTATTAAACCACGTACACCGCCGATCCCTGGCGTTAAACATGAGAAAGTGCTCAGTTATATTGAAGTGTTACGTGACCATAAGCCAGTCGGTAAACGTGTCGCGGTAATTGGTGCTGGTGGTATTGGCTTTGATATCTCAGAATATTTGGTCGAAGAGCAAGGTGAATCACCGTCTATTAATACTCAACAGTGGTTGAGCGAGTGGGGCGTAACACAAGACGATACTACGGTAGGTGGTTTAACAGCAGCTAAAAATACAGCGCCTGCGCGTGAAGTTTTTCTACTACAGCGTAAAGATACTAAAGTTGGTGCTGGATTAGGTAAAACCAGTGGTTGGGTACACAGAGCGACATTGCAGAAGAAAAATGTAGAAATGATCAAAGGTGCTTCATATGATCTTATTGATGATCAAGGTTTACATATTACCGTCGATGGCGTTAAAAAAGTACTCGAGGTTGATAATGTGATTTTGTGTGCGGGTCAAGAACCGTTCAGAGAATTGTTTGAGCAGTTAAAATCTGAAAAAGTGCAGACGCATTTAATCGGTGGTGCTTTTGAAGCTGGTGAGTTAGACGCAAAACGTGCTATTCGCCAAGGTGCGGAATTAGCGGCAACGATTTAATGCCAATTTGCGTTGACCTACGATGTGGTCAATAAAAATATAAGGCAATAAAACGGACTATTGCCGCGACAATTTTTGTGAAAGTTAGCCCATATCATGTATGGGCTTTTTTGATCTTAACGTATTTATAACTTGATATTTTATGACTCGCATTTAATACTTTAACTATCATTCATAGTTCAAAGTAGTAAAAATGGACGCAATTGATCTATTAATAAATCGTCATTCATGTAGTCAGCTTATTGAGCCAGCCCCAAGTGGTGAGGCATTAGATAATATTATTAGTGCTGGATTGCGTGTCCCTGATCATGGTGGACTGACTCCTTGGCGTTTTATTATTACCGAAGGTGAAGGTTTAAAAACATTATCTCGTTATTTTCAAGATGCCGCGTTTAATCTTGGCAAAGCCGAAAAAGATGTATTAAAAGCGGCGAATGCACCATTCCGAGCACCGCAAATTATAACTGTGATTGCACGGATAGAAGCACATCCTAAGATCCCAGAATCTGAGCAGTTGATGTCAGCAGGCTGTGTGGTCATGGCGATGCAAATGGCGGCACTAGCACAAGGGTTTAATGGCATATGGCGTACTGGTTGGTTTGCTTATGATAACCACATAAAACAAAAGCTTGAGCTGGAAGAAAAAGATGAAATTGTAGGTTTTTTATATTTAGGTACCCCAGATGTTTCATGTAAAAAAATTCGTCAGCTAGAGAGTAATAGCTTTATTACTCGTATGGATAGCTAAGGCTTTGTAATTCGAATAAATCGCAGGAATTAAGATGGCAGCACAATATCCCAAAGGGCATTTACTCAGTGTACAATTTCCACTTTACCATCACGTTGGTATTTCGGATGGTTGTGGTCATGTTTATGAAAATTCACGGGCTCGATTAGGGCGTGGCTTGGTCAGCTTAAGCGATTTTTCTGATGACAAAGAAATTATCGATCATGGTTTTTTACCCGAAAGTTTACCTGCCGAAAATATCATTGATAATGCGAAACAATTGATTTCAGATCAAAAGCGCTATCATTTATTGAAAAATAACTGTGAGCATTTTGTACATGAAGTTTGTGGTGTAAAAATAACGAGCCCGCAATTACGGCGAGCGCTTATCCTGATTGCGACATTACTTGTTAATAAGTTTACTAGCGGTCGCTTTAAATCGGCATTGCTTTGGAGTATTGCGTCACAGTTATCACACTTAAATGAGGCAACATTTACTTGGTGGAAACATGCCATGTTCACTTCGGCAGGTTTTTGGTTAGTGCTACTAACCAATACAAATCAAGATGTTGAGGATGATCTGGATAATTAAATACTACTTTATACTTAATTCCTACCTTCGAGCGCTTACTGATTTAGTACGCGCTTTCTAGTTATTCTACTTATAATATTGGCAATTAGATTAAAAACTCGTAAGGGTTATAATTAGCGAGTGTGATGAATTATGGGCAACATTGAAATTATTCGCGATCATAGTTTGCCGCACAAGCAAATTATTAGTATCGCAGATAAAGTAATGATTGATATAGCAGAAGAATATGACCTTAAGCTAGAGTGGCAGGGTGATAAACTTCATATTAAGCATGCACATACCAGAGGGTATTTACATGCCGATGTAGAAAGTATCAGAATTAAATTAAAATTAGGGATCTTGCTGTTTCCTGTCAGCTTTGTATTAAAACAAAGTATTGAAGAAACGTTAGATGAACTTTTGCCAAGTGCAGCGCTTTCGCATAGATAAAGTAAGGCTAAGGCTTAAATTATGGAACAATTATCACTGGTTGAAACCTCATTTTTGTTAAGTGAGAGTACAGCAAGTCCTAAGCATTTCTCAGGGTTACAAATATTTGAACCACCAAAGGATTATGAAGGCAATTTCGCCCGCGATCTATTTCAAAAATTAATCATGGATCCGGCTGTCGCTACACCATTTAATTTTAAGTTGAAAAAGAGTTTTGGTGGCTTGTATTATTGGGTTCATGATAGTCAATTTGATTTTAATTATCATATTCGGATGTCGATGTTACCTGGTGAGGGCACTGATGAGCAGCTACGTGATTTAGTTGAACGATTGCATTCACACCTGATTGATCGAACGCGCCCGTTATGGGAAGTGTACCTAATAGAAGGCCTCTCAGAGGGGCGTTTTGCTATTTTTACAAAAATCCATTACGCAATGGCTGACGGTAAAATGGCAAATAGTTGGTTGTCTGGGTATTTGAAAAGCGATCAATCGGTCAATGATTATCGTCCATTTTGGCAAATTCCATCATTCCGCCCAGGATATAAAGAGTCTGCGGGTGTTATTGAAAATATGTTATCGACTTATGTGAGTGGCTTGAAGCAACTTAAATCTGTACCTGGGTTAATTAGGCTCAGTTCACGCATGGGATTAAAATTTTTACACTTACGTGATAAAGGGCCAGCTTTACCCTTCTGTGCTCCGCGAACGCCATTTTCTGTACCAGCGACGCGATCTCGTATTGTTTCTTTTGGGCGGCTGCCTTTTGAGAAAATGCGCTCGATTAGTAAGATCACTGGTGTGACCTTAAATGATGTCATTTTATGTTGTGTCGATATTGGTCTAAATCGTTATTTGAAAGAGAAGGGCATCTTATTACGCAAGCCGCTAGTGGCTCAGGTTCCTGTGCGCATCGGTAACGGCCGTCGCAATGCATTAACGGGTGTGGAACTCGGTAACGTTGATGCCGATGCTCTCGATCACTTAGAAACCATTCATAAACGTACCAGTAGTGTTAAAGATGATTTGTTCAGTTTACCGGAAGAGTCCGTAGTGAACTTTTCACTTTTGATCCAGGCAAGTGCGTCAATTGCTGAATGGCTGGGTATTTCTAAATTCTTACCGCCACTTGGCTCGGTTATTGTCTCGAATGTACGTGGTCAACAAGAATTTGCTTACCTTGCTGGAGCTAAGTTAACTGAAGTTTACCCAGTATCTGTGCTGTCAGCTGGTACTGCATTAAATATCACCTTATATAGCTATCATAAAGAAGTGTTTTTTGGTTTGGTTGGCTGTAAAAATGAGTTGCCAGATTTAGATCAACTATCACGTCATGTCGAAGCCGCGTGTGAAATTTTGTCTGAAGAAATACTTAATAATGCCAAGCAACATTCAGTATTAATCTCTTCACGTTAACATTAAAGAGGGCGATTTAGGTCGCTATCTTTATCTGTTCCTTGCGTTTATTTCATGCTAGTTTTGTATCTTAGAGAGAAGCTTCTAACTTGTATTGCTATAATGCCCTTATACATATAAATATTGTTCGAGGTCATTTTGATTAGTTGGCAAGCCAGAGCACTGAATTTATTTTTGAAACAAACAGTGAAGCGCTCGATTGAAAATACCAAAGACGTTAATAAACTGCGTTTTCAGATGCGAGCGTTAGATAAGTTTGTATTTGGTACCAGTTCTAATATTGAACGTTCTCAATCTATGCGTGAAGGCACTTTATGTGATGAAATAAAGCTGAAATTCTCAAACAGTAAAAAGAAATTATTATATGTACATGGTGGTGCGTTTGTGTTCAAAACCCCCGCGATCCATAATAATTTTATCGCGCGTTTAGCTGAACCGTTAGATCTGCATGCGATTGTACCGGATTATCCACTGGCGCCGGAATATCCTTTCCCTGCGGCTCTCGATAGCTGTTATGTTATTTATAAATCATTGTTAGATGCTGGCACTTTACCTGAAGATATTATTATAGCTGGGGATTCAGCCGGCGGTAATATTGCCTTGTCTTTATTACTTCGAGCGAGACGTAATGGTTTACCCATGCCTAACTGCTGTGTGCTGATATCACCCGTCGCCGATATGACTCAAAGTGGCCTTTCTTCTGTTGAAAACCGTTATAGTGATGCACTGTTTAGTTTAGATGTGATGCTGTATTGCCGAAACTTATATTTGGAAGGGGCTAATCATGATTTACATAATGAAGAAATTTCCCCTTTGTTTGCTGATTTCACCGGGTTACCGCCTTTTATGTTTCATGCTGGCAGTACAGAGTTAATGCGCGATGATTCGACCCGACTTGCTGAGTTTATGCAAGCGCATGGTGTGGAAACGCATTTACAAGTTTGGCGCGAAATGCCACATGTGTTCCCATTGTTTGAACAGCTTCCTGAAAGTAAAGCAGCCTTACAGCAGATCGTCGACTTCATCAAAAAACAGCAAAATTAGAAAACTCGCGCTCTCATTGCCAGACGATAAACGTCCCGTAAAGCGGGACGAATATGGCCGAAATATTTAACGAATAAGTTACACCTTATGGACTAGTGATCACAGCATTAATGACATGTATCACACCATTTGATGTCTCTACATCAGTGATAATAACCTCTGCATTACCTACCTTCAGTACGCCCATGTCGATATTAATATTAAGCGCAGTACCAGCTCGCAATGTCGCGACCGCAGAGCCATTTGCGGCAAAGGCGGAGACTGAATCAACTGCCGAACCATTAATAACATGTTGTTTTAAAATATCGCCCAAATCAGCAAGTGCTAAGATCTCTTGAACTGTTCCAACTTCCGCAAACGCTGCATCGGTTGGAGCAAACACTGTGAATGGTCCAGGACCAACCAATGCGGCATCTAAACCTTCTTGTTGAAGCGCCACTAATAACGTTGTGAATTCGGCATTACTTGCAGCGCCAGCTAAATTAGTTACCAAGGCACCTATTGTCACGCCTGTATTAGATAAAGCATTTGCTGATGGTGGTAACAACACTTTATCGATCGCATGGACAATACCGTTAGATGCATCAACATCAGCAACAATCACTTTTGAAGTATTAATGTAAAGATTAGGGTCGCTATAAGAGATCGCAAGATTTACAGCGGCATAAAGTGGTGTTTTGGTATTCCCTGACAATCCAATCGCTGTCATCGCATCAACTTCTGAATCGAGTACGTGATACTGGAGAATATCACTTAAATTAGTCAATGCTAGGATGTCTGCAGCGCTGTTAAACGAATCATTAGTTGCAATTAGTTCGGCAAAAGCATCATCTGTTGGCGCAAAAACGGTTAAATCAGGGGTCGTTGCTAAAGTATTTACTAATCCGGCTTCAATTACCGCCGCTACTAAGGTATTAAACCTACCATCTGCCTGTGCAGTTTCAACAATATTAAAGTAAGAAGGTGGAATTAAGACTTTATCTATTGCGTGTATGATACCGTTATCAGCCACCACGTTAGGAATGATGACTTTAGATCGATTGATAAAAAGGTCTTGTCCAATCAGTGTTACCTCAACATTTGAAGTTTCAACGGTGCGCGAGGAATTATCCATCATGCCAGCTAGCGCGATTGCTGCGCTTGCATCCACCGAGCCTTGCAATACGTGATAAGTGAGTATATCCGCTAAATCAGCTCGGGCTAAAAACTCAGCAGGGGTAACCCCAAGTGCTAAGAATAATTCGTTAAATGCTGCATCAGTTGGTGCGAAAACAGTATACTCACCGCCGCTTAATGTTGAACCCAGACCTGCCGCATCAACTGCTGCATACAGGGTATCGAAATTACTATCACAATCGGCAATTTCAGCGATGCTACCACTGCAACTGACTGCGTTAGCATTATCATTATCATTATCGCCATTACATGCGGTAAGAAATAGAGTTGAACTTGCAAATAGTACTAAGCTAGATTTTTTTGCCCAAGACAAATAATTTGAATATTGAGTAGACATGTCGTTACCTTCCATATTATTTAATTTTGTTTGTGTCGCTAACTTAGTGTTCACTATGTTGGAGTTTGCTAGTGACAATGTCAGCATCAAAACTTAATACGGAAGGTAAATAGATTTAGATCACTTAGGTATACATAATAGCCAAAAAAAAGCTGGTAAGATAAATGAATATCTCACCAGCCTTTTGTTTAAGTTATATATTTGCCAATGACAAATTAATACTTAAATTAGAATTCCGCTGTGCGTGGTGCACGTGGGAAAGGAATTACGTCACGGATATTTTGCATACCAGTTACATAAGACACTAAACGCTCGAAGCCTAGACCGAAACCAGAATGTGGCACTGTACCAAAACGACGTAGGTCGCGGTACCACCAGTAATCTTCTTTGTTTAAGCCCATTTCTTCCATACGCTTATCAAGCATATCTAAACGTTCTTCACGTTGGCTACCACCGATGATTTCGCCGATGCCAGGTGCAAGTACGTCCATTGCAGCAACTGTTTTACCGTCTTCATTCATACGCATGTAGAATGATTTAATGTCTTTCGGGTAGTTTTTAACAACAACAGGTGCTTTGAAGTGTTCTTCAGCAAGATAACGTTCGTGCTCAGAAGACATATCGATACCCCAAGAAACTGGGAATTCGAATTCTTTACCACATTCTTCTAAGATCTTAATTGCATCAGTGTAATCAATTTGCGCAAAGTCAGAATCTACAAAGCTTTCTAAACGTGTAATCGCTTCTTTGTTGATACGTTGTGCAAAGAACTGCATGTCATCCATACGCTCGTCTAGTACTGCTCTAAAGCAATATTTAAGCATATCTTCAGCTAGTTTTGCCGCATCGTCTAAATCAGCAAACGCAATCTCAGGTTCAACCATCCAGAATTCTGCAAGGTGACGTGTTGTGTTTGAGTTTTCAGCACGGAACGTTGGACCGAAAGTGTAAACTTTACCAATTGCACAAGCATAAGTTTCAGCGTTAAGTTGACCAGATACCGTTAGAAAGGTTTCTTTACCAAAGAAGTCTTCTTTGTAATCAACATCACCTTTATCAGTTAAAGGCAGGTTATTCATATCCAGTGTACTTACACGGAACATTTCACCAGCACCTTCACAATCACTACCAGTGATAAGTGGTGTACTTAACCAGTTATAACCATTTTCATGGTAAAAACGGTGAATAGCTTGTGATAAACAGTTACGAACACGCATAACCGCACCCATAACGTTAGTACGGCCACGTAGGTGAGCGTGTTCACGAAGGTATTCGATGCTGTGACGTTTAGCTGACATCGGGTAAGTGTCTGGGTCTTCAACTAAACCAAGTACAATGACTTCTGTTGCTTGGATTTCGAATGATTGACCTTTACCTGGTGATTCAACAACTACACCAGTAACTTCAACTGAACAACTAGCAGTAAGATTTAATACATCTGCTTCGTAGTTTGGTAAATCTTTACTTACTACTGCTTGGATAGGATCGAAACACGAACCATCGTAAATAGCTAAGAAAGAAATACCCGCTTTAGAATCACGACGTGTGCGGATCCAGCCTTTTGTTGTAACTGTGCTACCTACCGGGAATTTACCGGCAAAAATATCTTTAACTGACGAATGCGTCATAGGATTATTGCTCTCCAGCATAAAAAGCTCTTGCTGAGCGAATGATGATTATTTAAGTAAGGTTATATTACCTTTGCAGTTGCAGTATACAAGTAAAAACAATGAAAAATCATTTTGTTTGCTTAATATTTAGTAAATTATCACTGATATTGAAGAATAATTAAGGATCCTAATGGTAATTAATTTGTTTTTTCTTTTGCTGTAGTAACCGTGTTTGACTTAACAAATTGCTGCTGGGTTTGATTGTAGCTTTATTTGCTGGGGTTGCTGTACGCTGTTTTAAACTTTGCTCTAGTTTTTCAAAATAACTTGATTCACTAATATTGTTATCGAGCATCAAATTGTAACGTTCAGATAGACCGTGTGTGTTTGTAGCATGTTCAAGTTTATTGATGATGTTATGCTCAAATTTTGCTTCTTGGATATAACCTGTGATGCTGGTAAGTGGTGCAATTATTTTAATATAAATAATATACGATATAGCGGAAAAACTGATTATGCTTAGACCAAAAATCAATAAATTATTGAGCATAGATGACTCCACAAACTAAGGTTGGATTAATGTAACAAGCTTGCGCTTTAGCTCATTACATTAACTGTAATTAACGACCGATGTGACAAATGTCAACGCGGTCCCCATAGTTTAGCAAAGACCATTTTGATGATATTGCAAGTCAAAGCCAGAGAAAGCTAAATTGACTTTTGTTATTAATCAAAAATAGTGCTATTAACCCAAAATAGTATTAGTTAGCCCAAATATCGGTATCCAAAACTTGCTTGATCACATTACATAATGTGTTGAGCTCTGTTTCCGAAATGATATAGGGAGGCATGATATACAACAGCTTGCCAAACGGTCTGATCCATACGCCTAACTCAACAAACACTACCTGCGCTTTAGCAAGATCGATAGATTGCGTCGTTTCAATCACGCCAATACTGCCAAGCACACGCGCATCGGTGACATTATCATGTTCAGTCAATGGTAATAATGCCTGTTGCATTTGTGCTTCAATGCCTTTGACCTGTTGTTGCCAGTCACTGGTCATTAACAAGTCAATACTGGCATTGGCGACAGCGCAAGCTAACGGATTACCCATAAATGTGGGACCGTGCATCAATACACCACTCGGTCCATTACTGATCGTTTCGGCCACGTTCCGGGTTGTTAACGTTGCGGCTAAGGTCATGTAACCGCCGGTAATGCCTTTGCCTAGGCACATAATATCTGGGGTGATGGCAGCGTGTTCACAGGCAAACAACTTACCGGTACGACCAAATCCTGTGGCGATCTCATCTGCAATCAGCAAGACCTCATAACGTTCACAGAGTAATTTTGCCTGGCGTAAAAACTCAGGATGATAGAACTTCATGCCGCCTGCGCCTTGTACAATCGGCTCTAAAATAAATGCGGCAATGTTTTGATGATTTTCAGCCAAGGTGTCGGCTAAATCTTGCATCGCACTGTCTTGCCATGGTTCATCAAACTTGATGCTCGGCGCGCTAATAAAGTACTGCGGTGCCAAGAAACCAGTGAATAATTCGTGCATGCCATTATCTGGATCACAAACCGACATCGCGCCAAAGGTATCACCGTGATAACCATTACGTATGGTGACAAACTTTTTCTTGCTCGGTTGTTGATGATGCCAATATTGGATCGCCATTTTCATTGCTACTTCAACGCTCACTGAACCGGAATCGGATAGGAACACACACTCTAGACCGTCGGGGGTAATATCAACTAACTTTTGGCACAGATTTATCGCGGGTTCATGGGTGATACCACCAAACATCACATGGGACATTTTACTGGCTTGGATCTGCATTGCTTGATTTAGCGCGGGCACGTTGTAGCCGTGAATAGATGCCCACCAAGAAGACATACCATCGATGAGTGTTGTGCCGTCATTTAACGTTAGATAAACCCCGTCAGCGCTGTCAACGTGATAGCAAGGCAGCGGTTTTGTCATCGATGTGTAAGGGTGCCAGATATGTTGCTGGTCGAACTTCATTAAATTATCGTGTGTTTTTTGAGTCATTGTAAACCTTGGTTTTAGCATTTGGTTGACCTTACGGTTATGCTGGATAGACTAATCGAGTTTAAGCACAAATTCAAATAAAGGATTTTAGATGACTAACCGTGTTCGCCATGATTGGCAAATTGATGAGATTGAAGCACTTTTTAACCAACCGTTTAATGATTTGATGTTTCAAGCTCAAACGGCACACCGTCAACATTTTGATCCGAACAGTGTGCAAATCAGTACACTGCTATCAATTAAAACCGGCGCTTGTCCGGAAGATTGTAAGTATTGCCCGCAGAGCGCACGTTATACCACTGGGATTGAAAAAGAACGTTTGATGCAAGTTGAAACCGTACTGACACGTGCTGCTGAAGCAAAAGACAATGGCGCGAGTCGTTTTTGTATGGGGGCTGCATGGAAAAACCCACATAAACGCGATATGCCGTACTTAATTGATATGGTGAAAGGTGTTAAAGCGATGGGCCTTGAAACGTGCATGACGCTAGGTATGTTAGCACCCGATCAAGCGAAATCATTGTCTGAAGCGGGTTTGGATTATTACAACCATAACTTAGATACGTCTGAAGAATATTACCAACAAATTATCACTACACGTACTTATCAAGATCGTTTAGATACTTTAGATCACGTGCGTGAAGCTGGCATGAAAGTCTGCTCTGGTGGTATCGTTGGTATGGGTGAGGAGCAACAAGACCGCTTTGGTCTGCTTAAGTCACTGGCTAATTTACCACATCATCCAGAAAGCGTACCAATTAATATGTTGGTTAAAGTCGCGGGTACACCACTTGAAGATGCGCCTGATTTAGATGCATTCGAATTTGTTCGTACCATCGCTGTTGCACGGATCATCATGCCTAAATCTTATGTTCGCTTATCGGCTGGCCGTGAGGCGATGAGTGAACAAACGCAAGCGCTATGTTTCATGGCGGGTGCTAATTCTATCTTCTACGGTTGTAAGTTACTGACCACAGATAATCCTGATGAAGATAGTGATAAACGCTTATTTAAAAAGTTAGGTCTGCAGCCTGCACGTATTCGTGAAGCAAGTGATGAAGCACAATCTGCACAACTGCTTGATGAAATTGCTGAACAAGCGTCGCCGTCGCTGTTTTATGACGCTAGCGTTGTGAGTGATAAGGTTTACGATGCAACAAGCACGGCACCTTAATGGCATTTGAATTTATTACGCAAGCATTACACCAACAACAAGCAGATTGCTTGTTACGTACACGGGCGGTAAGTCTTGGTGCCATTAATTTTTCAGCCAATGATTATTTGGGGCTCTCGACACACCCCGA
>NZ_JASJHF010000232.1:0-16886 GCF_033791185.1 Moritella sp.
GGATTAAATAAATATAATAATTAGGACTCGATTTAATGAATTATAATAACTTACCGATTGGTAAAAAATTAGCGCTAGTATTTAGCATGATAGCTTGCGCGATTATAGGCTTAGGCTTATTTTTAGTATCAGAATTACAACATGTTCGTGATAACTTTATAGAGTTCGCAGACTTAACTGTACCGAGTGTTTCACTAGTTAACGAAATAGAGTTAGAAGCAGCTAAAATTCGGGTGGATCAATGGGCAAATATTGCGCAGATGGATTCAGGCGCTTCTGAAGCAGATATACAACAATGGGTGCGCGACGGTGATCGAATGACAGCCAACATCGACAAGCTTCTAGCTGATTATGAAGCCTCGCTATTTTCAGGAGAAGAGACTCAGGTATTTAAGCAAGTTGCACAAGCATGGAAAAGATTACAACAATCTCAAGCTAGCTACGGTCAGTTAATGATCCAGTCAGAAGGTAAGGCTGCCACTAGACTTATTGCAGATACCTTTGGCGAGTATGAATTATTCACAGAAAATCTTGAAAAACTGGCTAAAGTTAATTCTAATTTTATTAAAATAGATAGAAACGCAACCCTTGAACGAGTCAACGCCTCAACAAACTTCACTTATTTCGGTATCGCCGCCACAGCTATATTTATGATATTAATGGATATATTTCTAACGAAAAAAATATGTAATCCAATGATAGAAGTGATGAAACTGGCAAAAGAGATTTCGTCAGGTAATCTTGCGTATCAAATGCAACGTGACAAAATTGGTAATGATGAATTAGGCCAGCTAGCAGACTCTTGTATTGATATGCAAACTAACTTATGCAGTTTGGTCGAGAACATCAATGTTTCAGTCGTCCAATTGAGTTCAGCAATTGAAGAAGTGAGTGCCATTTCAGAACAATCATCACAAGGCATGTCGCAACAGCAAAATGAAATAACGCTTATTGCTACCGCTATGCATCAAATGCAAATGACAGTAAATGAAGTAGCACGCAATACCGAAGATGCATCCTCTTCTGCAACAGAAGCTACAAAAGATGCTGAACTTGGTAGCCAAGACATTCAGCGCAGCATTGTTTCTATCCAGCAAGTATCCGAGGTAATCGAAGATGCCGGAAACATGGTCAATAAATTAGAAGAAAATAGTACTAGCATTGGCATGGTTGTAGACGTTATTCGTGGCATTGCGGATCAAACCAATCTACTTGCCTTAAATGCTGCGATTGAAGCGGCGCGAGCTGGTGAACAAGGGCGTGGTTTTGCTGTCGTTGCAGACGAAGTTCGTACACTGGCAGGACGAACTCAAAGCTCTACTAATGAGATAGTTGAAATTATTGAAAATCTACAATTACAAGCAAGTAAAGCCGGTGTTGCCACAAAACAAAGTTGCGAGATGATCCGAAATTGTGTCACCCAAAGTCAACAAACGGGTGAAAAAATATCAGCAATAGAGTGTGCTATCGGAAAAATTGCCAGTATGAATACTCAGATTGCCAGTGCATGCAGTGAACAAAATTCAGTCACTGAAGATCTAAATCGAAATGTCACTAACATTAATCTATCATCCACCGAAGTTTCCACTGGTTCACAGCACACAGCGCAAGCTTGTATAGAGATAAGTCAATTGTCCGTTGGGCTTCAAACCACAATGGCGCAGTTTAAAGTCGCTTAGCTTTCGCATTACTAACAGGCTATATAACGTGAATAGGCTGTGCACCTAGCGTGCCTCTACAGCGTCAGATTTAGTTATCCACTACTTTTGTGGATAACTAAATGAAAAATTTCACATTATTCAACTAACACGTTTATGCCGCAAAGCTTGCTTGTTCATTTCATTAAAATCGCGTCACCGCAATTCTCCATACATTTCATCGTCAGTGATGTTTGTATAAAACTAATGTATTGATATATATAGGTTCCATGCTTCCACCATTTATTTATAGATCTTCCTGTCAGTTTAACTATAAATCTCGCCACGTATAATATTTAATTTCTACTATAATCAAACTGTTAATACATTCATTTAATGTTTTTGATTTGCAGTTCGTTAACAAACTACTTCTACGCAAGTCTAAATTATAAGCGAGTTAGGAGGCTAAAATGCTCTGGTGGATATGTGGCATAGTGGCGATATTATTGCTTGCGGTAATAATTGCTTGGCGAATATTCACAACGGCTGACGTAATGCTTACGGCTACGTCTAGTATCCGCTCACAAGACGCACTTTCAGACGTTTCTGCCATCGATAACAATGAAGCATATAATTACTTTATCGAAAACTATTACAGAACCAAGGATGTTTCCTTAGTTTCGTCGTCGATGGCATATATAGATCATGATGAAGCGGCGACGGTTGCAAGCATGCTAGGGCCCACCTCCGGGTTTTACAGTGAAGTGTTCCGTGCCAATCCAGATAGACTATTGGGCTGGATACAGGAAATTGATAGTTTATTGCCTAGCGCTAAACAGCTTTTTATTGGTGCCTTGTGGCTGTCAAATAGTCCTGAGGCCAAGAAGTATGTAGAAAAAATAAGGACAAGCATAGCCAGCAATTGGGAACCGATAACCCAGGACATGATCGAAGGTGAACCACTCGATTTAGCGACATATTATCCGCAACATCCGACCGACAACGATATGCTTTTAGGGGCATTCTTTGCGACAGGCAAGCCTAAATATTTGACAAACATTATAGCAGCGTCGACAAATTATAATAATCGGGAAGACTTTATGGTGTTTATGACCGCTGCAACAGCAAAGTGGGCGTTGGCCTCAATCGCGCAAGAGCACAATATCGTTTATACGACACTTGAAGCACATCTGGATAGTTACCATGGCGATGAAAGAGCAATAATTAGTGATATTATTGCAAAATCAAAATTACCATCAGGACCTGAAATGCTCAACGAACAGATGGAAAAGATATTTGCTCAACAAAAAGCACAAGGTCAGTGGTTAGAATACCTGGAAAACATACCGAAGCCTTAGCTCCTATACCAATCCCATATCTTGTACGCGTTTGTCGATTAATCGACCACATTGCTCTTTTAATAAATTACGTAGCCATATCTGCGCCGCTGAGTGTTCACAGCGAGGGTGCCAGATAAGTGAATATTCAAAAGGCTTAAACTCAAAGGGCAAAGGTTTCACAATCAGGTTATGCTTTTCTGCCACTAAATAAGCTAAATCAGCAGGCACTGTGATGATCAGTGGCATCTTATCGACTATGGCTAACGCCGCTTCTAAATGATAAGCCCTTAACACAGTTTGAGGTTGTTGATGGCCACTTAGCGCAGTATCAATCAGCGCTTTAACGCCATCACTAATGGCAATCAATGCATGCGGATAAGCAAGATAATCAGCTAAGGTCAGCTCTTTGTCTGCCAGTGGGTGGGATCTCGATAACATGCAAAAAACACTGACTAACCCCAGTTTTTCGTGCACTAATGGCTCAATACTATGAGTCGGACGACAGATCGCCATATCGCAACCTTCAGCCGTTAATTGCTCAAGCATCTGGCCTTGCTGAAGCGGGGGAAACTCCAGCGAAATATTTGGTGCTTCTTCATAAATGCGCGGTAATGCATAGGGTAAAATCGTCTGCATGGCATAATCGGTGGTGGCGATAGCAAAATGCTGCTGGCATTGTTTTGGATCGAAACTGGTCGGCGACAATAAACTGCGCAGTGATTCTAACGGCTCATTGACTGCGTTACTTATCTCTATCGCGCGTTGTGTCGGTTGCAGGTGTTGGCCCTGACGAATAAAGAGGGGATCATTGAGTAGGGTCCTCAACCGGCCTAATACGCGACTCATCGCTGATTGGCTTAAGTTAAGCCTTGTTGCACTGCGGCTAACACTGCCTTCTTCTATCAACACTTTCAACGCGACCAATAGGTTTAAGTCTCGGCGATAGACTTCTTCAAGATCCATATCTACATCCACAGTATAACTAAAAAGAGGCTCATTATGGCCAACAATAAAAGAGACCGCCAACACTTATTGTAGAATGCAAATTTATAGTTGCGTTTTATGCATATATCTTGTGATTTTTATTCATTTGTTTCATGTATTACCTTTCTTTACTATCCACGCTCATTCTACTGCGATAGGAAACATCAATGTTTTCACAGTCACTTTTTGCACAACTAATACGTATGGTGTTGCTACTCATACTTACCCTGTATGGCGTGCAGCAATGCCAACCATTAATGGATGCATTAGCTAAACATGCAACAAGCGGTGGTTGTCACCAGCAAAATTCACTTAAACACGAACACATGGAACATCATTAATGAGTATTTTTCGTTTTCCTCTTTTAGTTTGGGCAGGCATAGCAATATTAATTGTTAGTTTAGGCATCAGACAGTCGTTTGGTATCTTCATGCAGCCAATTTCAGATACTTTTAATACCGGGCGGGAATTTTTTAGTTTTACCATCGCACTACAAAATCTACTCTTTGGTGTGTTCCAGCCTTTTGTTGGCATGGCATCTGATCGCTGGGGTTCTCGGCGCATCATTATGTTAGGCGCTGTAGCTTATGCCGCAGGCCTATATCTGACCTCACTCACCACCGATCCAAGCTGGTTATATCTTACCCTCGGTACGCTGGTTGGATTTGGATTAAGTGCGACAAGTTACGTTATTATTCTTGGCGCTGTGGCGCGTGTTGTGCCAGCTGAGCACACTGCAAAAGCGTTTGGACTAACAACGGCGGCAGGCTCATTTGGCATGTTTGCCGTGATACCGGGTGCACAATCACTATTGAGTAATTTTGGTTGGCAGAGCGCATTGCAAGTTTTTGCGTTACTGTGCTGCTTGATCATTGCGTTTGCTGCTTTTATAAAGAATAACCAGACTGCCGCTGCGACAAATACCGCCATTGATGATTCTCAAAGTTTAAGGGAGGCGTTAAAAGAAGCGTTTAGTCATCGTGGTTATTGGCTTATCCACGCCGGTTTCTTTGTTTGTGGTTTTCATGTCATGTTTATTGCAACCCATCTGCCTAGTTACCTCGCAGATAAAGGCCTTCCTGTGGCGACAGCTGCAATGGCGTTAGCCTATGTTGGTATTTTCAATATATTTGGCTCTTACTTCTGGGGCGTGATGGGGGATAAGTTCGACAAACGTTATGTCATGACATCCTTGTATTTATTCCGCTCAGTGGTGATTGGCGGGTTTGTGGTATTGCCTGTTACTGTGGATACGGCGTCTATTTTTGGTGCTGCGATTGGTTTTTGCTGGTTAGGCACAGTGCCACTGACCTCTGGTTTAGTCCGCCAGATATTTGGGGCTCGGTATATGTCAACTTTGTATGGACTGGTGTTTTTTACCCATCAGGTAGGGTGCTTTTTAGGTGCTTGGGTTGGCGGGTTAATGTATGACTATTACGGTTCTTACGATCCAATTTGGTGGTTAACCGTTGCCATGGCATTTTGTGCTGCGCTGATCCACTTACCGATTAATGACCGTCCTGTGCCACGCTTAACAGGCGCGAGTGCAACCTGATCAAGGGTAGATAAAGTCGCCATAAACATGAACCGCAAAGTTTGCTAGAGTTGTGAGCCCTATGAGTTAGTACCGTTACAATAGATGTTAGACTAAAATAATACACCTATTAGCGTTAGCTTAAACTTAAACTTAAACTTAAACAACCAAGTGGAAATATTATGTTACTAGAAGGTTCATGCCATTGTGGCGCAGTCAAATTTACCGCTGAATATCCTTATCCATATCCGTTTAATCGATGCTATTGCTCGGTGTGTCGTAAGACTGCCGGTGGTGGTGGCTATGCGATAAATATAAGTGCAATGTCTGATACATTAAAAATAGACGGGAAAGAAAATACCAGTATCTACAATGCCAAAATAAATGGTAAACCAAGCCTTGGCGAACGTATTTTTTGTAAACACTGCGCCAGTGTACTCTGGGTTTATGATCCAAGATGGCCGGAGTTCATTTATCCGTTTGCGTCAGCAATCGACAGCGAGTTGCCAATACCACCAGAGCGCAGCCATATTATGCTTAATAGCAAGGCAAGCTGGGTAGAGGTTGACGCCAAGCAAAATGACAAGTGTTTTGTCGAATACCCCGAAGAAAGCATCGCGCAGTGGCATAAAAGGCTAGAGGGTTCTATAAAGCCCAAGCTATAACTCAGTTCTGCCTAATGTTTATGTTACAATTATTACTGGGATCGGTTCCATTCGGTGTAACTATCAATTATTTAAGGAAAAAAAATGTTATCTGTTGTTGCTGATGTTGGCGGTACGAATATCCGCCTTGCTGTTTGTGACCTTGAAACTGGGGTATTGAGTCAATTAAATGAATTTGCTTGTGCAGAGTTTGCAACACTTGAAGCTGCACTTATTCAATACTGTGCAGTATTGCAGGGTGAAGTAAAACACCTGTGTATTGGTATTGCTTGTCCAGTTGAAAATGATCATGTGGTGATGACTAATTTAAGTTGGGAGTTTTCTAAACAAGCACTTAAAGATAAATTAAAATTAGAGTCGTTATATGTCATTAATGACTACACGGCAATTTCGTTAGCGGTGCCGTTTCTTGCTCCAGAAGACAAAATACAAGTCGGTGGTGGTGAAGGCCAGGCTGATGCGGTAACCGCGGTATTTGGTCCCGGTACGGGACTTGGGGTTTCACACATCGTTAAAACGGCGGGTAAATGGGTCAGTTTAGATGGTGAAGGTGGGCATGTCAGCTTTACCGTTAATACTCGTGAACAGGCTGATATTTTATTCTTATTACAAAAGCAATTTGGTCACGTTTCTGCTGAGCGTATTTTGTCTGGCCAAGGCCTGGTTAACTTATACCAAAGTCTTTGTACCTTATCTGCGCAAGAGGTCAAATTTGACCAGCCTAAAAATGTATCTAAAGCAGCATTAGATGGCAGTTGTGATATCGCCCGCAGGAGTCTGGACGTTTTCTGTCAAGTGATGGGCGGGTTTGCTGGCAACCTCGCGTTAAATCTCGCTTGCACGGGGGGGGTTTATATCGCTGGTGGTATTGTGCCGCGCTTTGCTGATTTATTCCAATCGAGTGAATTCAGACGTTACTTTGAAGAGAAGGGACGTTTTAAAGATTATCTAACCGCGATTCCAACCTTTTTAATCATGCATGATAACCCTGGGTTATTGGGGGCAAGCGTCTATCTTCGTCAAGAGTTAGAGTCTATTAAATAATAAACAAGCATCCTTTAGGCGAATAAATTTATGACTAAAAAACTCACGATTCTTGATATCGCAAAGCTAGCTGGAGTTGGAAAATCGACCGTTTCCCGTGTATTAACGAATGATCCGAAAGTAAAGGATAGTACCAGAGAAAAAGTGGAACTGGTGATTCAAGAGTCTGGGTTTGTGCCATCTAAGTCGGCACAGGTGCTCGGAGGGGGGAGTGCTAAGGTTATCGGTATTATCTTATCCCGTCTCGATTCTGCGTCTGAAAACAGAGTGGTAAGTGGTATTTTAGAAGTGATCTATGCCGCTGGTTATGATGCGGTGATCATGGAAGGTCAGTTTAACGTCGAAAAAACCAATGAGCATTTAGCGGTACTGAAAAAAAGAGACGTTGATGGTGTGATCTTATTTGGTTTTACTGGCTGTGATTTATCTGCAGTCGAAAAGTTAGCACATAGAGCGGTTGTTATTGCCGTTGATAATAACTGTGTTTCATCTGTTGGTTATGATAATTATGGCATTATTGCCAAGGCAATGGCGCACATTCAAGATCAAGGAAAACAACATATTAGTTATATTGGTGTTGATGTAAAGGATAAAACGACGGGGTTAATGCGTCTTAATGCTTATTTGGATTGTTGTAAATCAGCTAATATAGACGTTAATTTTCAAACTGGGCAGCTGAGTTATAAAAGCGCTTATGAGCTCACGGATAGGGTACTGACGCCTGAAACTCAGGCCATTGTTTGTGCCAGTGATACGTTAGCGATGGGCGTTGCGAAACGGCTTCAGGTACTCGAACGTAATGATGTATTAGTGTCTGGTGTCGGTGCTACAGAACTGTTAGCTTTTATTTTTCCTAATACATTCAGTATTGATCCTGGTTATTATGCGGTGGGTAAGACCTCGGCTAATTTGCTGATCAAACAGCTGCGGGGAGAGCGTGAAGTGACCCATTTAACCCAGGAAGCCGCTCTCACTTATTAGCTAAATTCAGTTGCATTTACACTTGGGTGCTAACATTTAGCAATGGCTGATTGATATTACTTTGTGATTGCCACCTCAAAATGGGAGCGCTCCCATTTACCCTTGATAGGGTTTACGTTATGCTTTTTGTCATCGGGAATGCTCCCATTTACTTAAATCGAACAACGGAAAGGTAATGAAATGAGTAAAATTGATCAAAAACAAGTTGAGCGCTTGATTGCACTTATCGGAGGCAAAGGGAATATAGCCAGTGTCAGCCATTGTTTAACACGCCTACGTTTCGCTTTAGTAAACCCTGAGTTAGCCAGCGTCAAAGAAATTGAAAAGATTGCTATGGTTAAAGGCTGTTTTACCAATGCCGGTCAGTTTCAGGTTGTTATTGGAATTGAAGTTGATGAAGTTTATAAAATATTAACTAAGATAACAGGCAGTAAAGCGGCCGATAAAGAAGCGACAAAATTGGCCGCAAGACAAAATATGAACCTGCTTGAACGCGGTATTTCGCATATGGCTGAAATTTTTGTGCCACTGTTACCCGCAATTATCACTGGTGGTTTGATCCTCGGTTTCCGCAACGTGATCGGTGATATCCGCATGTTCGATGGCAAAACCTTAGTGGAAATTAGCCAGTTCTGGGCCGGCGTTCACTCTTTCCTGTGGTTACTTGGTGAAGCGATTTTCCACTTCTTACCTGTTGGTGTTTGTTGGGCAACGGTGAAAAAATTAGGTGGCACACCGATTCTCGGTATCGTACTGGGTATTACATTGGTTTCGCCACAGTTGATGAATGCTTACGGTATTGGTTCGGGAACGCCAGATGTTTGGGACTTTGGTTTCTTCGTGATGGAAAAAGTGGGTTATCAAGCACAAGTTATTCCCGCTATCTTGGCCGGCGTAGTATTGGCTATGATTGAAACCAACCTGAAAAAAATCATTCCGGCCTATTTGTATTTAGTGATAGTGCCATTTATTTCACTGCTGGTTACCGTTGTTTTAGCCCATGCTATTATTGGTCCAATCGGACGTGAAATTGGTAATGGCGTTGGTTACGTTGCTAGAGCTGCAATGACGGGGGATTTTGCCATTTTAGGTTCGATGCTCTTTGGTTTCTTTTATGCGCCATTGGTTATTACCGGTATTCACCACACCACCAATGCGGTTGATTTACAGTTAATGCAAGATATGGGTGGCACGCCAATCTGGCCCATCATCGCCTTATCTAATATTGCCCAAGCTTCTGCTGTTGTCGGTATTATCTGGATCAGTAAAAAACATAATGAACGCGAAATCTCAGTACCTGCAGCCATATCGGCCTATTTAGGTGTAACCGAACCCGCGATGTACGGCATTAACTTAAAATATAAATTTCCAATGTTATGCGCAATGATTGGTTCTGCAGTTGCGGCTGGTATTTGTGGAATGGCGGGGGTGATGTCTAATGGTATTGGTGTTGGCGGGTTACCTGGTATTTTATCGATTCAGCCACAATATTGGGCTGTGTATGCACTGGCGATGTTAGCTGCTATCGTTGTACCGATCGTATTAACCGTTATTCTTTATAACCGCGCTCAAAAAAATGGCGATCTTGAGGACGCGGAGTTAATTGAAGCTGAGGTCGGTTCTGTAAGTCACTAATTACTATCTATCAATAAAAGACGTTACCGGTTGAGTAACCAGTGTTACTCAACGTTTATTAATAATTGGAGAGAGCGAAGAGTTAACCTATATGAATCAAATACAGAAAGACTGGTGGCGTACGGCGACTATTTATCAGATTTACCCGAAAAGTTTTTGTGATAGTGCAGATAAAGGCATCGGGGATATTAAAGGTATCATTTCTAAACTTGATTACCTTAAAACCTTAGGTATTGATGCTATTTGGCTTACCCCTATTTATCAATCACCGATGATTGATAATGGTTATGATATTTCTGATTATTACACGATCAATCCTGATTTTGGTTGCATGGCTGATTTTGATTTGTTGTTGGAAATAGCGCATCAAAAAGGCATGCGCATTATCCTTGATATCGTCGTTAACCATACCTCAACAGCGCACCAATGGTTCAAATCTGCTTTGGGTAATAAAGACAGTGAATATCGAGATTATTATATTTGGAAAGATCCGATTAATGCGCAAGCTCCGACTAATTGGCAGTCAAAGTTTGGTGGCAATGCCTGGGCACTTGATGAAAAAACCAATCAATATTACCTGCATCTGTTTGCTAAAGAGCAAGCTGATTTGAATTGGGAAAACCCCAAAGTTCGCGACGAAGTAAAAGATATTATCAGCTTTTGGGCTGAAAAAGGCGTAGATGGTTTCCGTCTTGATGTGATTAACTTAATCTCAAAGCAGCAAGATTACCAAAATGATTATCAGGGCGACGGCCGCCGTTTTTATACCGATGGACCTCGTGTGCATGAATATCTGCAAGAGATCAGTGATGCGGTATTTAATCAGTACGGCTCGGTAACGGTTGGAGAAATGTCTTCGACTTCACTCGAAGAGTGCCAGCAGTATTCGTCACTTGATGGCAAAGAGTTATCTATGGTGTTTAATTTCCATCATTTAAAAATCGATTATCAAAATGGTGAAAAATGGACTGAAACCCCGTTTGATTTTTTACAGCTGAAATCAATTTTTAATCATTGGCAGCAGGGCATGTCCGGTAAAGGCTGGTCAGCGCTGTTCTGGTGTAACCATGATCAGCCACGTATCGTGACTCGGTTAGGTAACGATCAGGAATATCGTGTGGAGTCCGCTAAAATGCTCGCCACCTCTCTGCATATGATGCAGGGTACGCCTTATGTTTATCAAGGTGAAGAGATTGGCATGACCAATCCTGGTTATACGTCAATTGAGCAATACCGTGATCTTGAAAGCATTAATATGTACGATATTATGCGCCATCAACAGGGTAAAAGTGAACAAGATGTGTTGGCTATTCTTGCCCAGAAATCACGTGATAATTCACGCACACCTATCCAATGGAATAGCGAGAAGCATGCTGGTTTTACCAATGGTACGCCATGGTTGCAGGTTGCGGAAAATTACCCCGACGTCAATGTCGAGCAAGCGCTCAAAGATGAAAACTCAGTGTTTTATTATTACCAGCGTTTAATCGCACTGCGTAAAGAAGTCGCGGTGATCACGACTGGAGATTATACTGATTTAGCCCCGGAACATGCGCAATTATTTTGTTACCGACGTCGCAGTGACCAGCAAACACTTATCTGTATTAATAACTATTATGCTGAGTCTGTAGAATATGCACTGCCAGCAGAGTTAGCGGTTGCAAAAGGCAAATATATTCTTGGGAATTACCCAGGGTTATTAACCGATGACGTGGCGTGTTTAGTTAAACTTAGACCCTATGAATGCCGTGTTTTACTGTTCGAGCATCAGTAATTTAATCAGTGATGGCGGGTGAGAGATAGCCTTTAGCACTTTTAGTGTTAAAGGCTATTTTTTTAGGTTAATTCGTCAAATGAAGGTGAATTTTAGAAAACCGTGGCGCATTATGGCTATTTTTAAACAATACTTATCATCATACATTTCTCGCCTATAATTATGCTTTCCAACAAGGCTCATCGAAATAGAGATATTGCAAATGGAAGTAACCAATAAGCCTAAGCTATCATTGGCTAAACATGGAAAAGAATCTATCTCATTAATTATAGGCAACAGAAAATCGCTGTATGCGATCCTGTTTGTTTCTTCTGGTTTAATTATTCCCCTTGCCGTTAAAAACTATTATTTAGGCTACAACCTTCTGGCATTTTCACTCGTATCTTTTGTTGTTGCGGCTGGTTTTGTTGTACGAGCTCTTCATCGCGGAACGGCCATAACAATGCAGGCTAATATCGTGGTTACTTTGCTGATCGTGTCTATATTTTTGACCATTCATCACTTGGGGGTTGAAGCTATTTATTGGGTGTACCCGATATCTATTTCATTGATCTTTATACTGACCATTAAATCTGCGATTGTATTTAACGTCATCATTATGGGGCTTGTCAGTGGATTCAGTTTTTTAGGCATGGCAATAGAAGAAGCGGCGAGGGTTTCAGTCTCTTATTTGGTCACAGTATTAATATCCTTCGCAATATTAATGCATGTAAATAAACTAAAACAACGTCTCGTTGAAGAGTCAATACGGGACCCGATGACTGGTGCCTACAATAGAAGGCAATTGTCGGTCAATTTAGAGAATTGCCTTGTGCAAAAAAAACGCAATAACATCAATTCTGCAATCTTAATGATTGATATTGATCACTTTAAATACGTCAATGATTCATTTGGACATAATGTCGGTGACGAAGTGATAAAGCACTTAGTGAATATTATAAATGAGTACAGCCGCGAGGGAGACTTATTATTCAGAGTCGGTGGCGAGGAGTTCATATTATTACTACACGATACCAATAGTGATGGTGCGCTGCATGTTGCTGATATGTTGTTAGGGATAGTAGTGGCAAAACAGATGATTTTAAATCACATGGTTACCGTTAGCATTGGTGTATGCGCTTCCTTCGATAATTTGTCACAAGATAAGTGGATTAAGTATGCCGACACTGCACTTTATCATGCCAAAGGTTCCGGAAGAAATCAGGTGCAACTGTACAACTATTGCGATGAATCAAGGGTTATAAACTCAGGCGTTTAAGTTTCGGGATCTCCCCATCGTAAGCTTGAATAACGCCATGGGACAGTGCGGTGGGACAGTGCCGAGGTCCATTTCCTTGCAATACAGCGGTAATTAATGAAAACTGTACAAACTTGTGATTTAGTCAGTGAAATAATGATGCCAAAGCGTTTTAGTCCGTCTTGTGAAAGAAATAAGCAGCCTATCTTCGATCAACTCGCCATTTATTTTAAACATAGTCAGGTGGTGCTAGAAATTGGTTCGGGAACAGGGCAGCACGCCGTATTTTTTGCCCCGCAAATGCCGCACCTTAACTGGCACACCAGTGATATGCCGGAAAATCATGCCAGTGTTAGCGCCTGGATTGCAGAGTTTGGTTCAGACAACATTGCCCATCCAATTGAGTTTACGGTAGGTCAGGATGTTTGGCCATGCATAGAAGTCGATGCGGTATTCACTGCCAACACCACACATATTATGCAACCGCATGAAGCACAAGCAATGATGGCGATGGTCGCCAATAATCTGCCAAGCGGTGGGGTGTTTTGTCAGTATGGCCCGATGATAGTCAATGGTGACTACAGCTGTGATAATGACCGAGAGTTTGACGAATCCTTGCAGCAGAGAGGGTTTGGCGGCATTTGTGATATTCAACAGTTAGAATCATGGGCGAAAGGGATGGTGCTGGTGGCTAAAATACCGATGCCAGCGAATAACTTTTTATTGGTGTGGAACAAGTAATATCCTCTGAAAACCTCTGGCACTTTACGATACCAGAGGTTATGTTCAGTTAGCATGCGTCAATAACGATTATCTCGGCATCAGATAATGCTGTTATCATCATTTCTTGTTGTTTAGTCACTTCTGCGCCATCGCCTTTGTTCATCCGAACCGTTTGTTGATTCGCGGTTATCTCAAACTCACCTGTGGATGCTAAAACATAAGCTTGATGGGTTATGCTATGCGTAAATTGCGCGCCTTTTTTTACCTTACCCCCGAATATTCGCGCATCTTGATTGATGAATAGGGCGTTGTCTTGCTCATCTCGATAGCCTGACACTAATAAGGGGAGCGCGTTGTCATTGGTATTTTTTGGCAATAACTTGCTGTCCCACCTTGGAGTTATATTGTGCTTGTTGGGCTCGATCCAAATTTGATAGAGGGTTAATGGCTCTTTGGTTAAGTTATATTCAGAATGGGTGATCCCAGAGCCCGCACTCATCACTTGCACTTCGCCAGCTCGGGTTACGCCTTTATTGCCCTGACTGTCTTTATGGGTGATCGCACCCGAACGAATGAAGCTAATGATTTCCATGTTGCGATGCGGATGAGCCGGAAAGCCTGTTCCCGCCGCAATGCAATCGTCATTTATCACTCTTAGCGTACCGAAGCCCATTCTTCTCGGGTTGTAGTAATTAGCAAAGCTAAAGTGGTGATTAGCCTTGAGCCAACCGTGGTTTGCCTTGCCAATTTGTTGAAACGGATAGTGTTTTATCATAACTTTACTCTCTATGCTGATGCCACCGTGCTTTTGTCGCGTTTGCCACTATGGCGTTCGGATTAATCGTTCTCGATCATGTGGCTGCATGAAATTTTGTTGTGGACCACGCGGCACAATCAAGGTCGGATTAATGCTGTCATGACTGGCGTAATAATGAATTTTGGTATATTCCAAATCAACCGTACTGGCAATGCCTTGAAACTGAAACAGTTCACGAACATAGTTGCTGATATGGTGAAATTCACTTAATTTATTACGGTTACATTTAAAGTGACCATGATAAACGGCATCAAAGCGCACTAAGGTGGTAAACAATCGCCAATCTGCTTCTGTCAGAGCTTCACCAAGTAAATAACGGCGCTCGCTTAGCTGCATTTCAAGCCAATCTAAACTGGCAAACAGTTCGTCAAATGCTTGGTCGTAAGCGGCTTGTGTTGTGGCAAATCCGGCGCGGTATACCCCATTGTTGATGGTGTGATAAATGCGCTCGTTCATGCTCTCTATTTCCGACTTTAAATTATCTGGATAATAGTCATCATAGTTACCGGTCAGCTCGTTAAACGCGGTATTAAAAATACGAATAATTTCACTCGATTCATTGTTGACGATACTTTGGGTCTTTTTATCCCACAATACCGGTACGGTCACTCGGCCTTGATAGTCCGGCGCCGCTTGCAGGTAAAGCTGGTACATATAATCTTGTTGATAAAGTGAATCACTGTAATCCTTACTGCCATCACCTTGCGTATTGCTATCAAATTCCCAGCCATTACTTAACATTTCAGGTTTCACCACACTGACTGAAATAATATCTTCGAGCTGCTTTAATTGTCTAAAAATTAAAGTGCGATGCGCCCAAGGACACGCTAGTGACACATACAAATGATAGCGGCCTGACTCTACCGGATAACGGCTATTACTCTGGTTCGAAATAGTATCTCTAAAGCGGCTATCTTGGCGTTCAAACTTGCCGTCACTGTTTTTCGTGTCGTACCATTGATCAAGCCATTTACCGTTGACGATTAATCCCATTATCATGCTCCAATTAGGTGTTATTTGATTACGAAATTAATCAGTTAATTTGTTGACGATGACATTATCGATAGCTAAGCGGCCACTGCCTTGGAATACCAATGCGAGGGTGATAGCCAGCAAAGACAGCGCAAACTCATAACCATTGTTACTCATAAACAAACCGTTGTTGATATGGGTACTAAAAATAGCCACAATCATCGTTACTGCAAGTGCTAATGCTGTTGGTCTTGTTAGTAAACCGAGAATAAGCAGAATGCCACCAAAAAATTCAGCACTACCCGCCATCAGCGCCATTAAATAGCCGGGTGCAAGACCGATTGATTCCATCCATTGCCCCGTGCCTGTTAAGCCATAACCACCAAACCAGCCAAATAGTTTTTGGCTGCCGTGTGCAGCGAAAATAATACCGACGATTAAACGCAGAGGTAATGCTGAAAAGTTGTGGTCAGAGGTTAAAACTCGTTTGATAGTTGCTGTGTTCATGTTGTGCTCTCTTGTGTTTGTTTAAGTATTTTTGAATGTGTAGCTATTGTATTTGTTTAACAGTTTTGGAATAACCGCTAAAATTCGTTTAATATGTTCAAAATATTTGAACAATTGTGGGAGAGGATAAATGTACAAATTACCGATAACGATTGAAGCATTGCTAGTGCTCGATGCGATTGATAACCGAGGCAGTTTTGCCGCTGCAGCGGAGCAACTGAATAAAGTACCGTCGGCACTCTCTTACATAGTGCAAAAACTAGAAGAACAATTATCGGTTACCTTATTTGTACGCCAGGGCAGGCGCTCGGTATTAACACCTGCTGGCCGTCACTTATTGGATGAAGGACGAAAAATCCTCGGGGCGGTGAGCCATCTTGCCGAGCAAACGCAAACTATCTCGTATGGCTGGGAGCCTAAAATTCGCATTGCCGTGGATTCTATTTTTGACGTGCAGCAAGTGCTGGAGCCGTTAGCTGTGTTTTTAAATGAACACCCGAATATTGAAATTGATCTGAGTGAAGAAGTGATGAATGGGTCGTGGGAGTCATTAATTGAAGACCGTTGTGACTTACTTATCGGCGCTCCCGCGCCAGTGCCGAGTCAGCAAGGCATAACTACACAGCTGTTAGATGAAGTAGCGCAGGTATTCGTGGTGCCAAAAGGGCATGAGTTAACCCGTTTTACGGCGCCGGTTAGTCATGCTGATATTGCAGATTATCGCACCGTGATAGTCCATGATTCATCCAAGACGAGTATCCCGTGGTCAAGTAATATCATTGAGCAAAGTCGGCATTTCTATGTGGCTTCAGTTGAATATAAGATACAAGCGATTGTTGCTGGGATTGGTATCGCTCACTTACCCAAAAAACGCATTCAACCCTTGTTAAACACTGGCTCGTTGGTTGAAATTAAGCTGGCAGCTGAGCATGAATCAGTCGGCGTTTATCTCGCTTGGAAAACTGCGAACAAAGGAAAGGGTTTACAAAAATTGCGCGCTATTATAGGCCAGTATTGCTAAGCATCTTTCGTAGCC
>NZ_JASJHF010000233.1:0-8272 GCF_033791185.1 Moritella sp.
TTGCGGTTGACAAAGTGGCTGCAAGTGGTGGTTACATGATGGCGTGTATTGCTGACCATATTATCGCGGCACCGTTTGCTATCGTTGGTTCTATCGGTGTGGTAGCGCAAATTCCTAACTTTAATCGTTTATTGAAAAAGAACAATATCGATGTGGAACAACTGACCGCTGGTGAATTCAAACGTACGTTAACAATGTTTGGCGAAAATGATGACGCAGGACGTGATAAATTCCAGCAAGAGCTTGAAGAAACCCACGTATTATTTAAAGATTTTGTAAGTGCTCACCGACCTAGTATGGATATCGAAAAGATCGCCACAGGCGAGCATTGGTTTGGTACCCATGCACACGAGCGTGGATTAGTGGATACCTTACAAACGAGTGATGATTACTTATTAAAAGCCAACAAGTCTCAAACTATTTATACAGTGAAATATGTGGTGCGTAAAAAGTTAGCTGAAAAACTAGCACAAGCGGCATCAATGGCTATTTCAACAAGTTTAGACAAGTTATTACAGCAAAATAAGTACCCACAATTATAAAATTGTGAGTACGCTAGCAATAAAAAAGCATATAAGTTAAAACTACGTATTTAACTTATAGGTAGTTTATTAGTTTGGCTTTTATATTTTTGATGGCTTTTTACACTGCATTTGTATCGCTATCCTAGAGGGATAATTCTGTATGAAATGTAAGCATTAAAAAAATAATTGAAAAATTATTGACTACTATATATATATTCAATGTATATATATAAATAGAGCGCAGGTATTAGATATTACTTTTGGCTATCATTAAGTCATATCTAATCAGTAGCGCTCATCAATTTCATATTATTCATAAATTAAAAGAATCCGTCTGTATGGGAAGATCTCTAGTAATTGTGGAATCGCCAGCAAAAGCGAAGACCATCAATAAATACCTTGGCAAAGACTACATTGTTAAATCAAGTGTTGGTCACGTGCGTGATTTACCAACCAGTGGTGGCGCAGCCAAAAAACGAGCAGGTGCTCCGACCCTTGCTCAACAAACTAAGGGCATGACGCCTGAAGCAAAAGCTGCATTTAAACAAAAGCGTGATAAAAAAGCGTTATATTCTCGCATGGGCATCGACCCTGAAAATGACTGGGCAGCAACCTATCAGATCTTGCCTGGTAAAGAGAAAGTCGTTGCAGAGTTACAACAATTAGCTGAAAAAGCAGAAATTGTGTATCTCGCAACCGATTTAGACCGCGAGGGGGAAGCTATTGCATGGCACCTGCGGGAAATTATTGGTGGTGATGACTCTCGTTTTCAACGAGTAACGTTTAACGAAATTACGAAAACAGCGATCCAAGAAGCATTTGAACAGCCGTCAGAACTGAACATTGATTGTGTTAATGCACAACAAGCGCGTCGTTTCTTAGATCGTGTTGTTGGCTATATGGTATCGCCGTTGCTTTGGCAAAAGATCGCTCGTGGTTTATCTGCTGGACGCGTCCAGTCGGTAGCCGTGCGTTTGATTGTCGATAAAGAGAAAGATATCAAAGCTTTCATTCCAGAAGAATTCTGGGATGTGCATACAGATTTAGTGACGTCATTAGGTGAGCCATTACGTGTTGAAGCGGTTAAATACGCCGGTGAAGCATTTAAACCTGTGAATGAAGCGCAAGCGACTAAAGCGGTTACTGACTTACAAAACGCCAGTTATTCGTTATTAAAACGTGATGACAGAGCAACCAGCAGTAAACCTAAAGCACCTTTTATTACGTCGACGCTGCAGCAGGCTGCAAGTACCCGCCATAGCTATGGTGTTAAACGTACTATGGGCTTAGCACAGCGCTTATATGAAGGTGGTTACATTACCTATATGCGTACTGACTCAACAAACTTGAGTAAAGATGCTGTAGAAAGTGCACGCGGTTTTATTGAAACAAAATACGGTAAAGATTATTTACCTGAAGAACCAAATTTATACGGTTCTAAAAAAGGCGCTCAAGAAGCCCATGAAGCGATCCGACCTTCTGATGTAAATGTTATGTCAGGCGATTTGAAAGGCATGGACGATGATGCGAAGAAATTATACGAATTGATTTGGCGTCAATTTGTTGCTTGTCAAATGATGCCTGCGCAATATGATTCAACCAAACTTACGGTTGCTGCTGGTGAGTATCAGTTGACTGCGAAGGGACGTACTATGCGTTTTCCTGGTTGGACAAAAGCGCTGCCACCAATGAGTAAAAAGTCTGAAGATGAAAGTAATTTACCTGTGCTTGAAGCTGGTGAAACACTTGATCTGATTACGGTTGATCCATTGCAACACTTTACTAAGCCGCCTGCACGTTTTAATGAAGCGTCGTTGGTTAAAGAATTAGAGAAACGTGGTATTGGTCGTCCGTCGACGTATGCATCGATTATCTCAACGATTCAAGATCGTGGTTATGTAAAAGTAGAAAACCGTCGTTTCTTTGCTGAAAAAATGGGTGAGATCGTTACTGAACGTCTGACTGAAAGTTTTGAAGAGCTGATGAACTTCGATTTCACTGCAAGCATGGAGTCTCAACTTGATGGTGTGGCTGAAGGCAAGCTGAATTGGATTGATGTACTGAATGAATTCTTTGGTGACTTTAAGAAGCAGCTAGCAACAGCTGGTGCTGAAGTGGCTGAAGGCGGTATGCGCTCGAACGAGATGGTTGTCACGGATATTGAATGTCCGACATGCCAACGTGAAATGGGTATCCGTACTGCGACGACAGGTGTATTCCTTGGGTGTGTTGGTTATAACTTGCCTCCTAAAGAACGTTGTAAGAAAACGATTAACCTAGTTTCTGGTGAAGAAGCCATAGATTTGCTTAATGAGAATGCTGAAACAGAAGCCCTCATGGCGAAACGTCGTTGTCCTAAATGTAGCACCGCAATGGATAGCTACTTGATCGACGAAACGCGTAAACTGCACGTTTGTGGTAATAACCCCGAATGTACAGGTTATGAAGTCGAGAAAGGTGAATTCAAGCTAAAAGGCTATGATGGCCCTGTGGTTGAGTGTGACCGTTGTATGTATGATATGCAGCTTAAAAATGGCCGTTTCGGCAAATACATGGGCTGTACTAACGAAGAATGTAAGAATACGCGTAAGATCCTGAAAAGTGGTGAAGTTGCGCCGCCAAAAGAAGATCCTGTTTTCCTTCCAGAATTGGAATGTGAAAAATCGGATGCTTACTTTGTGCTACGTGATGGTGCCGCTGGTATCTTCTTAGCGGCGAATACTTTCCCTAAATCTCGTGAGACTCGTGCTCCCTTGATTGAAGAGCTAGTACGCTTCAGAGACCGTATTTCGGAGAAGTTTTATTACTTAGCCGATGCGCCAGCGCAAGACCCTGCCGGTAATAAAGCCATTGTTCGCTTTAGCCGTAAAACCAAAGAGCAATATGTGATGACCGAAGTGGAGAAGAAAGCCACGGGTTGGACAGCGCATTATATCAATGGTAAATGGGTCGAAGAAGAGAAGAAGAAAGTCGTGAAGAAGAAAAAAGCTGAAACTGAAAAGTAGTTACTAGTTTTTCTTAGCGCTTACACTATACCTGTGTAGACCAGTATGTGTTTATAAGATACCTCAGCAATGCTGGGGTATTTTTTTGTCTGTAATTATGCCGAGGCAGCAATGTAGCTGTTTCATTTTCGTGATCAGGGTCTAAAGATTATTATTGTTATTTTACTATATATAGAAGAAACGTGCCTTGTTAAAAATCCATACTATTCTAATCTCTATGATTCGGAACTAACTCTAAATACTTAGTAAGATAAAATGAACTTTTAGTTGCTTTGCTGCTCTTAATAATTAGCAGAATAAATACAAATTATAGTGCCTGTCATAAAAGGTACATAAATGCTTTTTTTTTAATCGATTAGCTCGTAATGAGCTCTCTTAATAGGTAGTGTTTATTTCTTGTGTCAAGAACATTCTTCTTGTCATACCTTTTTATGTGTCCGCGATCTTGTTTTTGACCTCTTATTGATTTTCCTTATAGTTTTCATGAAATTATTATGACTATAATCTATACCAAGTTTTAAGCGTAGTTGTTAAATCGTATTCAAAATGAATATTTGCTTTAACGACTACTTGTTAGAATACAATTAACTCTTGGTTGTACCAATCATTGTCAGTTCGAATCATCTCAAAGAGAGGTTCAAGCAGTGAATGAGTTAACTTATAAATCATAAAGGATTTTTAAAATGAAAAAGACTATTCTTGCTTCTGCAATTCTACTAGCTGGCGCTGCAAACGCTGCTGAAATCTACAACAACGAAGGTACTACTGTTTCTCTAGGCGGTTCTTTCCGTGGCCACGTTGCAATTCAAGATTCTGACAACGTTAAATTCGAAGATGCTGGAACACGTTTTGATCTTAAAGTAGCTAAAGAAATAGACAGTGGCCTTAAAGCATACGGTCATGTTGAAATCAAAAACTCTGACAATGAAGGCGAAGGTAAAAGCAACGGCTTATACCTAAACAAATCATATGTTGGTCTAGAGCATAACGTATTCGGTGCTGTTGAATTAGGTAAACAGTATGGTCTGAATGATGACTTAGTAATGAACGATTTCTCTTATGAGAATGGTGTTTATAACGAAGATAACGATCTTTTTGGTTCTGATTCTGAAGATCAACTTAAATATACTAAAGCATTCGGCGGCGCTTCTATCGTTGTTTCTTTAATGGACCAAGATACTTACGCGTTCGGTGCTACATATAACGTTGCGGGTCTAGAACTTGGTGGTTCTTACAACATCGCAAACGACCGTACTGTTGCTGGCCAAGGTATTGTTGATAACTCTACATACATTGTAGGCGCGCGTTACACTCTTGATGCATTAGTATTAGCTGCTCAATATCAAGCTTCTGAAGTTGGTAACCTTGATACATCTGCATACGGTCTTGGTGCTCATTACACACTAGGTCAAGTTGGTATCTACGCTATGTATGACATCTTAGACGGTGATCTTAAATCAGATCAAGGTTCTGAACTAGTTCTTGGTGCTGATTATGAACTAGCTAAAGGCGTAATTGCTTTTGCTGAGTACAATTCAAGTGACCGTGACGGTGCTACTGCAGACCGTGCGAAAGGTTCTGATGACACTCTATGGTTAGGTGGTCGTGTATACTTCTAATCAACCCTGTTGATTAGTTGCTATAAACAACACTGACTGATGAAACCGTTCACTTTTAAAGTGAACGGTTTTTTTATAACTGAATTTCAGAATATTTTCATATCTCTAGTCATATTTAATTAAAGCATGTATTTCATGGTTAATTATATGTGCTCCAGTTTAGACATTTTCGTTACTCTTATTTGTATCTTACTTATGAATAATATCTGTTTACTCGGATCATTCTTTTGTAAAGTTTTGATACTATAGTTATTCTTATCAACACTTATTTGGCCATCGCTATGCACAATACTCTTAGCTCAAGTATCTTCAGTCGTATTGTTGCGACATTATTTATTGGTATATTATTAATATTGAGTAGCTCTACGCTTGCACAAGCGAGCGGAGGTATGTATTTAAAGCAAGTAGGAGCTAGCGATACTGAGAGTATTAGTCATACCGCAGCACCATTAGATACCTTAGCAATAGAAAATGCCGCTGGGATAGCAGCACGTGATGATGCTGATAAGCAGTATCTGTATAAAAATGGCGATATGGCTCGTTTCATCTTTTTAATGGATGCTAAAGATCGAAAAACGAAACTACTTGATAGTTTAGAACGTTGGCCTGAGCATAAACAAAAATTAATAAATAACATCACTGATGGCCAAGGAATAGGGCGTTTATCATCGTTATTCACTACTTTTATGCTCATGCTGGTGTCGGGATTTATTATCGAGCGCATAGTTAGTATAAAAATGAATGCTTTTTCGGAGCGGGTAGCCGAAGAAAAGGGCTCAACGTTCAGAGATAATCTTGATTATTTGTTAATGCGAGGCTTTTTTCAGTATGTTGGGATTGCTATTTTTGCTATCGCAGCCGCACTTATTGCTATTTATAGCTACAGTGAAACCGACCCCTTTCGTTTATTAAGCTTACATGGGCTGGCTTTGGTTGTAAAAATTCGAGCATTGGTTATTTTATTAAGACTTATTCTAGCGCCTTATGCGAAAGGTAACCGATTATTTAAGATTAATTGTGAGTCTGCAAGCCGCTTATATTGGTCAATTTTGGTGTTTATGGCTGTCTATCTTACTATTACTACGATGTGGCGTATTTTAGTCTTATTCTCAGTCGATCCAATTTTGTTTGCTTTAATCACGCCATCGACAGGTATGATCCTAAATATTCTCTCGATTGGCTTTATTTGGTTTAATCGTAGAACAATTGAAGCGATGTTTACTGATAAGAGAGAAACAAGTTCTGCCTTTAGCCGTTTTTTACGTCAAACTTGGACCACTATATTTACAATTTGGTTGTTTATCGCTTGGCTATTCTGGGCCATGTACGAGTTTTTAGGCTATTACGAGCAAGCGGATAACTTTACGCCGATTTGGTGGCTTACTTTTACCTTCCCAATATTAGACCGACTGATCTTTGTTATCCTTAGTCAGCTAAAAGGTATTACTTGGTTACAAAGCCATTCTTATGACAGCCGTTGTGATAAATTTATTCGCCGGGTGATCATTGCGCTGCGCATTATATTTGCCTCAGTTATCTTCTATCACATAGATGCCAGCTTTGATCATAATGCTTGGGAAAAACTTGCTAATAGTCTTGGCGGTCTTATCCAAATGTTTGTTGATATCATCGTTGTAGTTATTTGTGCTTATGCGGTTTGGGAGATAATTCAATCTGCTATTGAGCGTCATTTACCTTACGATATGGTGTGTGCTGGTAATGAAGACGGTACTTCAAAACTAGACGGTGAAGGTGGTGGTACCGGAGCGTCTCGATCTGAAACCTTACTGCCTTTGGTGCGCTCATTTTTATTAGTGTTCTTGTTTTCTTGTGTTTTGTTGATGATATTAAGCATTATTGGTGTTGAGATCGCTCCGTTACTTGCGGGTGCTGGTATCGTTGGTATTGCGGTTGGTTTTGGTGCCCAGAAGCTTGTTCAAGATGTTATTTCGGGCATCTTCTTTTTGCTCGATGATGCATTTCGCCGTGGTGAATATATTGAGGCTGCTAGCTTACGTGGTACTGTCGAGCGTATCTCTATTCGTTCGATTACATTACGCCATCACCTTGGTGCAGTACAAACTATTCCATTTAGTGAAATTGCCACGGTCCGTAATTTATCTCGAGATTGGATCACCAAGAAGTTAGAGTTCCGATTAGATTACCGAACAGATGTAGAGAAGGTGCGTAAACTGATTAAAAAAGTGGGACAAAAAATGCTATCACACCCTGAATACGGCCAGCACTTTCTATTGCCGTTAAAGTCACAAGGTGTGATCAGGGTTGAGGAGTCTGCACTTATTTTCCGCATGAAGTTTACTTGTGTACCTGGCGAGCAATGGGTTATTCGTCGTGAAGCATTTAGACTGGTACAAGAATCCTTAAAAGCCAATGGTATTGAGTTTGCGCATCGTTCTGTGCATGTATTAACTCAGCATAGCGGTAAAGAGAAAGACGATCCTCAAGATATGATTGAAAACAATGCTGCTTTAACTGAAAAGCTAGGTGCCGCTGCCGCATTAAGTGTATCTGCAGATATCAAAAAGAATGATAAAATAGACTCAGATTATAACTAAAATAGTGTTTATTTTTAATAATGTAAATGGGTTGTTAAGTGAGTGCTGCGCTATCTTAGCCTGCACTTTTTTGGTAACCTTATCGCCTTAGTTGTATTTAGTGAAAGAGAGTTCGAGTGCGCAGTAAATTAAATAATAGCCGTTTGCTTATCTATAGCCATGACTCTTTCGGTCTTGGGCATTTACGTCGCTGCAGAACTATCGCGCATGAGCTTGTTGACCGATACAAGGGCTTGTCTGTTCTCATTATTACGGGTTCGCCGATCATTGGTCGTTTTGATTTTAAAGCCAGAGTGGATTTTATTCGTATACCGGGTGTGATTAAACTGCATAATGGCCAATATACCTCACTCGGCTTACTGATCGATTTAGCGGATACATTGGCATTACGAGAATCAATCATTCTGAATACCTCAAAAGTGTTTCAACCGGATATTTTCCTCGTCGATAAAGAACCGGGTGGCTTGAAAGATGAAGTCGTTAGCACATTAGCGCATTTTAAAGGTACTAATACCAAATGTATTCTTGGTTTACGTGATGTGATGGAC
>NZ_JASJHF010000234.1:0-11296 GCF_033791185.1 Moritella sp.
GTTAAAGTCACCAACATCGCATAATGGAGTAAGGCATGAATAAAGGGAAAGTCGCGTTATCGCTATCTATCGCCAGTATCATCACGTTAGGTTTAAGTGGTTGTTCAGACGATAAAGCAGCGAAAGATTCATCTTCAGCAGCAGCTAAAAAACCTGTTTCTTTTGTATATTGTTCAGAAGCAAGCCCAGAAGGCTTTAACCCTGGACTGTTTACCACAGGTACCACGTTTGATGCATCATCAAAAACTATCTTTAACCGTTTGGTTGAATTTAAATTAGGCACAACCGAAGTTATTCCTGCACTAGCAGAAAGCTGGGATGTATCAGAAGATGGTCTGGTTTATACATTCAAACTTCGTCAAAATGTACCATTCCATACGACCAAAGACTTTACCCCGACTCGTTCATTCAATGCCGATGATGTGATCTTCTCATTTGACCGCCAAGGTAATACCGAAAACCCTTACCATAAAGTATCAGGTGGTTCATACGAGTACTACAACGCAATGAGCATGGGTTCATTAATCAAAGAGATCAAAAAGGTTGATGATTACACAGTACAGTTCGTACTTAATCAACCTGAAGCACCTTTCATTGCTAACTTAGCGATGGACTTTGCATCTATCATGTCAGCAGAGCAAGCGAAGGTATTTATTGAGAAAGGTATGTCTGCACAACTTGACGTGATGCCTTCTGGTACCGGTCCATTTGCGCTGCAACAGTATCAAAAAGATTCTCTTATCCGCTATGCTGGTAATGCTGACTATTGGGGTGGCAAGCCAGCTATTGATCGTTTAGTGTTTTCTATCACACCGGATGCATCAGTACGTTTCGCTAAGCTGCAAAACAATGAATGTCAGATCATGGCATTCCCGAACCCATCAGATCGTGAAATGATGGAAAAAGATCCAAACATCAACCTGCTTTCACAAGAAGGTCTGAACATTGGTTACCTGGCGTTTAACGTCAACAAAAAACCGTTTGATGATGTGCGTGTACGTCAAGCATTGAACATGGCGGTGAACAAGCCAGCCATCATTGACGCGGTATTCAATGGTTCAGGTAAAGCGGCAACCAACCCAATCCCACCAACGATGTGGTCGTACAACTCCGACATCAAAGATTACGAGTTTGACTTAGTTAAAGCGAAAGCATTACTTGCTGAAGCGGGTTACCCAGACGGTTTCGAAACTAATATCTGGGCAATGCCAGTACAACGTCCATATAACCCGAACGCACGTCGTATGGCTGAAATCATGCAGTCTGATTGGGCTAAAGTTGGCGTTAACGCGAAAATTGTTACGTTTGAATGGGGCGAGTACCTTAAACGTGCGTCGAAAGGCGAGCATGATACGATCCTACTGGGTTGGACTGGTGATAATGGTGACCCAGATAACTTCCTAGCGGTATTACTTGGCTGTGATGCAGTGGGTGGTGCAAACCGTTCAATGTGGTGTAATGCTGAATTTGATGCATTAGTTAAAGAAGCAAAAACCACTGCAGATCAAGCGGTAAGAACAGACTTGTATGAAAAAGCACAAGTGGTATTCAAACAACAAGCGCCGTGGGCAACGATTGCACACTCGGTGGTGTTTGAACCCGTTCGTAAAGAAGTTAAAGGTTATGTGATTGATCCACTCGGTGGTCACAACTTCTATAGCGTTAGCTTAGAAAAATAAGTATAGCCTTAGCTTAGAACAGTAAGTATAGCGCTAGCTTAGAAAGTATCTCGTTTAAATAACGAAAATAAGATAATGCGAGACCATCATGGCTCGCGTTATCTTTACCGATAACCCTTTAAATACCTGCAGAGTTTTCTATGTTCCAATTTATTTTAAAGCGACTAGGTACCGTGATCCCGACATTCTTCGGTATTACCTTACTGACATTTACGCTCATTCATATGATCCCCGGAGACCCGATTGAAATCATGGCGGGTGAACGTGGTATCTCACCAGAACGTCACGCGATGCTTTCCGCTGAGCTCGGTTTAGATCAGCCAATCTGGAAACAATATTTTTCTTACGTAGGAGGTATCCTACAAGGCGATCTCGGTAACTCTCTGGTAACCAAAAAACCAGTACTTTCAGAATTCTTCGAGCTATTCCCGGCTACTGTAGAACTGGCCTTCTTAGCTGCACTATTTGCTATTGCAGTTGGTTTGCCTGCCGGTATTATTGCCGCCGTAAAACGTGGCTCTATATTTGATCACACCGTAATGGGGGTATCATTAACTGGTTACTCAATGCCGATCTTCTGGTGGGCATTATTACTCATGTTAGTGTTCTCGGTAAATCTCGGTTGGACGCCGGTTTCAGGCCGTATTGATGTATCGTTGTGGATTGAACACGTCACTGGTTTCATGTTGATTGACTCATTATTATCTGATGAAGTAGGGGCGTTCGGCTCTGCTATTCATCACCTTATCTTACCTGCTATTGTGCTTGGCACGATTCCTCTGGCTGTTATCGCCCGCATGACACGTTCTTCAATGTTAGAAGTGTTGGGTGAAGACTATATCCGTACTGCACGTGCAAAAGGGTTAGCGCCTTGGCGTGTGATTGTCATCCATGCATTGCGTAATGCCTTAATTCCCGTTATCACAGTGATTGGTTTGCAAGTGGGGATCTTATTATCTGGTGCTATCTTAACCGAAACTATTTTTGCTTGGCCGGGTATTGGTAAATGGTTAATTGAATCCATTGGCCGCCGTGATTACCCCGTAGTGCAGGGTGGTATTTTAATTATCGCCACATTAATCATCTTAGTTAACCTACTGGTAGATATTATCTACGGTGTGGTTAATCCACGTATTCGTCACGCGAAATAGAATACCGGATACAAGGGTACAGGATACAAGGAATCAATAGATTATGAGTGAAGTTTCAAATAACGCGGCAGTGATTGAGCTGCGACCGTTAACGCCATTACAAGAGTTTTGGAAATATTTTAGTTCGAACAAAGGTGCCGTCGTTGGCCTAGTTTATATTACGGCAATTATTTTTATTGCCGTATTCGCTGACTTGATCGCCCCTTATTCACCGATTGAACAATTTCGTGATGCGCTATTACAACCCCCATCATGGACCAGTGGTTATCTGCTCGGTACTGATGCGGTAGGCCGTGATATTTTATCGCGTCTTATCCACGGTGCGCGTTTATCGCTGTTTGTCGGTATGTTAGTGGTCACTCTATCACTGGGTATCGGGATCTTATTAGGTCTGGTTGCCGGTTACTACCGTGGTCGTGTTGAAACGGTGATCATGCGTTTAGTTGATATCATGCTGGCGATGCCAAGCCTATTATTAGCCATTGCGATTGTGGCTATTATGGGACCAAGCATTGTTAATGCGTCAATCTCCATTGCGGTGGTTTCGATTCCGCATTATGTGCGCTTAACGCGGGCATCAACCATGTCGGAAATGAGCAAAGACTATGTGATAGCCTCACGTATTGCTGGCGCAGGTCCAATGCGCATCATGTTCAACGCGGTATTACCGAACTGTTTAGCACCACTTATCGTCCAAGCGACATTGGGTTTTTCAAACGCTATTCTCGATATGGCGGCACTGGGTTTCCTTGGTTTAGGTGCACAAGCGCCAACACCTGAATGGGGTACTATGCTGGCTGATGCACGTCAATATGTACAAAGCGCATGGTGGGTTGTTACCTTCCCAGGTGTGACTATCTTGCTAACGGTATTAGCATTTAACTTAATGGGTGATGGCCTGCGTGATGCACTTGATCCTAAATTGAAACAGTAAGAGGTTGGTTTATGTCACTGTTAGAAATTAAAAACTTATCAGTCACATTCAGCGGCTTCAGAGCGGTTGATAATATTAGTTATAGTGTTGATAAAGGCGAAATTCTCGGTATTGTTGGTGAATCTGGCTCCGGTAAATCAGTCAGTTCTATGTCAATTATGGGGCTCATTGAACACCCAGGTAAAGTAACAGCAGATAGTCTGTTATATGAAGATAAAGACCTGCTAACGATGCCGGAAAAACAGCGCCGTCAATTAACCGGTGCTGACATTTCGATGATCTTCCAAGATGCAATGACCAGTTTGAACCCGTGTTTCACGGTTGGTTATCAGATCATGGAAGCATTAAAGGTACATCAAGGCGGCAGCAAGTCTGCTCGTAAAACACGTGCTATTGAATTGCTGGATCTAGTCGGTATTCCGGCGCCGGAAAGCCGTTTAAACGTCTACCCGCATCAATTGTCTGGTGGTATGAGCCAGCGTGTGATGATTGCGATGGCATTAGCCTGCGATCCAAAATTGCTGATTGCCGATGAACCGACAACGGCATTGGATGTAACCATTCAAGCGCAGATTATCGACCTGTTGGTTGAACTGCAGAAGAAAAATAACATGGGTCTGATCCTCATCACCCATGATTTAGCCTTGGTTGCTGAAGTCGCCGATCGCGTTGTGGTGATGTACGCTGGTCAAATTGTGGAAACAGGGGTTGCAGAGCAAGTATTTAAACATCCTAAACACCCGTATACGCAAGCGCTGCTTGCATCATCGCCAGAATCTGCCATTGGTAAATCTCGTCTTGCCGCGTTGCCGGGGGTGGTGCCGGGGGCTTATGATCGTCCAGTTGGTTGCCTGCTGAATCCGCGTTGCCCTTATGCAATCGATAAGTGTCGCAGCGAAGAGCCAAGCGCATACGCCAGTCCGTTAGGTCAGGTTAAATGTCATACGCCGTTAACTATTGAAGGGAGACCTGCAGCATGAGTGACGTTGTAAGTTTAAACACTGCAGAGCAACAACCGTTATTAAAAGCGGTGGATCTGAAAAAGCATTACCAAGTATCCCAAGGTTTTCGTAAACCCGATGCGACCGTTAAAGCGCTAGATGGCGTCTCCTTTACCTTAGATGCAGGTAAGACGTTAGCGATTGTCGGCGAATCAGGTTGTGGTAAGTCAACGCTGGGGCGTTTATTAACCATGATTGAGATCCCGACTCACGGTGAAATTGATTTTCAAGGTCAAGACTTGCTGACAATGGATAAAGCGACGTTTAAAACCTTACGTCAAAAGATCCAGATTGTATTTCAAAATCCTTATGGTTCGCTAAATCCACGTAAAAAAGTGGGACAAATTTTAGAAGAACCATTAGAGATAAATACCAAGTTAACCAAAGCACAGCGTAAAGAAAAGTCCATGGCGATCATGGCTAAAGTAGGTTTGAAGACCGAACATTACGACCGCTACCCGCATATGTTCTCGGGTGGTCAACGCCAGCGTATCGCGATTGCCCGTGGTCTGATGTTAGATCCAAACGTGGTTGTGGCAGATGAACCGGTTTCAGCACTGGATGTATCGGTACAAGCGCAAGTATTAAACTTGATGATGGATTTACAAGACGAGCTGAACTTAAGCTATGTGTTTATCTCGCATGATTTATCTGTGGTTGAGCATATCGCCAATGACGTGATTGTGATGTATCTGGGCCGCGTTGTTGAGCATACAACGAAAGAAGAGTTGTTTGCTAATCCACGTCATCCTTATACCCAAGCCTTGTTATCCAGTACACCGCAGTTAAACCCTGCACATCGTCGTGAACGTATTAAGCTGGTGGGTGAATTACCTTCACCACTTGACCCGCCTAAAGGCTGTGCTTTCCACGCCCGTTGTCAGTTTGCCAATGAACGTTGTAATGTTGAACAACCTAAATTAGCTGAATACGGTAAATCGTTAATTGCTTGTCATGCCGTTGAAGAACAGCGTATTTAACACGTAAGTTGAATAGATAACTGCAGCATAATAGCCAAATAATAGGCTGTTATGCTGCTTTTTAGATTTGTTGTTATCGTTGCAAATTAATGTTCGAATTGAGAGATAAGCTTTTCTAACTGGAGTGATGACTGCTGTAATCGTTCACAAGCCGATGCGGTTGTTTGACTGTCTGCGGCTGTTCTATCGGTGATACCGTTAATATCGAGCACATTTTTGTTTATGTCGCTGATGACAACCGATTGCTCTTCTGTTGCTGTGGCGACTAACGTACTTAAATCTGCAATAGTCGTCATATTCTCAGTAATAAGATTAAGGCGATTTCCAGTATCGGCAATAGACTGAATACCGTCTTGACTGCGCTTACTGCCACGGTCAATGGCGTTAACGGCTTCTTTTGAGTTTAGCTGTAACTGCGTGATCATTTTTTGAATTTCATTCGTCGATTCATTAGTTCGCTGGGCTAATGTTCGCACTTCATCAGCGACAACGGCAAAACCTCGACCCTGCTCACCGGCGCGTGCGGCTTCGATTGCCGCATTTAACGCTAATAAATTTGTCTGTTCAGAAATACCTTTAATGACTTCAAGAATAGATCCAATCTCTTCACTACTTTGGGCTAAGCTGTTAATCACACCGCTGGCATCTTCGATTTCTGCTGCAAGCTGTTGCATGGTATTAATACTGCCTTGAACGACTTGCTGACCTTGTTGGGTTTCTTGATAGCCGGTTGCGGTCGATGTTGACACATCACTGGCATTGCGGGCTATTTCAGTGATGGTTGAACTGATCTGTTCAATTGCGGTAACCACTTGCAGTGTCCGCTTTCGTTGTTCTTCAACATTGTCAGCACTGTTTTGGGTTAACCCTTTCACGGTCTCTATGTCTTTATGTAATTCATTGCTGGATGTTGCAATGTCATTAATAAGCATCTGAATTTTTTTAATGAATTGATTAAATGCTATCGCAAGTTCGCCAGATTCATCATAGTCATTTTCATCTAAACGTAATGATAGGTTGCCATTGCCTTGGGAGAATTGCAGTAATGATGCCGTCACTTGCTGTATTGGACTTAAGAATACATCGATAAAGAACCGAGCGATCATAAGTAAACAGACTGCCATGGCAATTGTGATTAAGAATATATCCATAAGCATCCCATCTAGTTGAGCTAGCTGAGCGGCATTGTTACCGATAATGTCTGAGGTCATTTGGTAACTGAGAGTCATAGTGACTAAAGAAGTCAGTGCTATCGAAATGAAAGTGGCAAGCATGATCCGGTATTTTATTTTTGTCTTTATTCGCATATCTATAACCTCATATCCCTAAGTGAGTACGTCTAGTAGGTTATATTGTCGGCCGTATAATAAAAATATAAAGTGATAACTCTATTTATTTATAAAAAAAGTGCAGCTGAGCTACTTTATTGCTAGGTATAGTTCACCCTCTGTACAGATCAGAGGGTGCACTTGTCGGATAGGTTATTATAATGCGATGAAAGTATTGATTTTATTTTCAATACCATCACTATCTAAACCTAATTCAGCATAGATTTCATCTTGTGTACCTTGATGAATAAATTGGTCTGGCAGCCCTAAGTTTAATGTTGGTGTCATTAACTTATTCGCCATTAAATATTCATTCACACCAGAACCTGCACCACCGATGATAGCGCCATCTTCGATAGTCACTAAGATATCATGGCTGTTGGCGATTTCAGTTAACAGTGCTTCATCTAGCGGTTTAGCAAAACGCATATCAACTACTGTCGCGTTTAAGCGTTCTGCGGCCGGAATAGCGTTATGCATTAAGGTACCGAAACATAAGATCGCAATTTTCTCACCTTGGCGGCGCACAATACCTTTACCAATTTCTAATTCAGTAAAGGCTTGTTGTACTTCAATACCCGCGCCACTACCACGTGGGTAACGTACTGCTGCAGGGCCATTATACTGGTAACCGGTATGCAGCATTTGACGGCATTCATCCTCGTCACTTGGCGTCATGATCACCATTTTCGGGATGCAGCGCATAAAGCTAATATCAAATGCACCTTGGTGAGTTTGACCATCCGCGCCAACTAAACCTGCACGATCAATCGCAAATAATACCGGCAGATCTTGGATTGCCACATCGTGGATCAGCTGGTCGTAACCGCGTTGTAGGAATGTAGAATAAATAGCAACAACGGGTTTATGACCACCAATCGCCAGACCTGCAGCAAAAGTTACACAATGTTGTTCGGCAATCGCCACATCAAAGTATTGCTGAGGATAGGTTTCTGAGAATTTAATCATTCCCGATCCCGCACCCATCGCAGGTGTTACCGCGGCCAGCTTTCGATCTGTTTTTGCTACGTCGCATAACCAGTTACCAAAGATCTTGGAGAAGGTTGGTTTTGACGGTGCCGATACTGGTAAAGTATCTTCTTCAGGGTTGAATTTAGGTACCGCGTGATAGCCAAGTTGATCTTGTTCGGCGGGGGCGTAACCTTTCCCTTTTTTCGTTACTACGTGTAAAAATTGCGGGCCTTTTAGGCTGCGCATATTACGCAATGTTTCAACTAAACCGTTAACATCATGGCCATCAATTGGACCAATATAGTTAAAACCAAATTCTTCAAATAATGTGCTTGGTACCACCATGCCTTTTAAATGTTCTTCCGCGCGGCGCGCCAATTCTTTAATCGGTGGGATGCCAGAGAGTACTTTTTTACCGTTTTCACGGAAGCTAGAATACACATCACCAGATAAAAGTTTGGCTAAATGCTTATTAACCGCGCCAACATTTTCAGAAATCGACATATCGTTATCATTTAAAATAACCAGTACGTCTTTATTGATGTGGCCGGCGTGGTTTAAGGCTTCAAATGCCATGCCACCGGTAATAGCACCGTCACCAATAATGGCCACTGTTTTACGGTTTTTATCTTCTTGATCTGCGGCGACAGCAAGGCCGAGTGCAGCACTGATTGATGTTGATGAATGACCCACATTCAGGTGGTCGTATTCACTCTCATCACGCCAAGGGAACGGATGTAATCCGCCTTTTTGACGGATAGTCGACATGCGGTCACGACGGCCCGTTAAAATTTTGTGCGGATAGGCTTGATGACCCACATCCCATAATAATTTATCGTAGGGTGTATTGTAGACATAGTGCAGGGCAACCGTTAATTCTACGACACCTAAACCGGAAGCAAAGTGACCGCCACTCTTACCCACTGTGTGTAATAAATAGCTACGCAGTTCATCGCATAAGTCATTCAAACGATCTGCTGGTAATTGGCGCAGTTCTTCTGGGATGTCAGCCAATGCCAATGTAGGGTAATTCGAAATATCTAAGCTCATAATTTTTATAATTTTATACTTTGTTAGAATCGGTTACTTATTCCGCTCGATGATGTACTGCGTAAATAAAGCGAGAGTGGTCGTATCATGCGGAATTGTTTCTAAGGCAAATATCGCTTGTTGATACAGGGCTTGGGCTTTTTCTTGTGCCCCTGCTAAACCGAGTAATGCTGGGTACGTTGATTTGTTTAATTCAACATCTGAACCTTGCGGTTTACCGAGCGTTTCAGTATCACTGATTATATCGAGAATGTCATCTTGAACTTGAAATGCCAACCCAATAGCATTCGACCATTTATCCAATGCTGTTAATAACTCAATCGAGCAATGCGGCGAGGCTAAGCAACCCAGTTTTGCCGCGCAATTAATTAATGCGCCGGTCTTATTATTATGAATCGCTTCAAGTTGTGCCAGCGAGATCTGTTTGTCGGTGGCGGCGAGATCCATGGCTTGACCACCACACATACCGCTGTAGCCACTGGCTTGAGTCAGCGATTTTAGCATGCTGAAACGATTTTTTTCAGCTGCAGGTGCTAGTGCGCAATCGAGTAATAATTCAAAAGCAAACGGCTGCAGCGCATCACCGGCTAAGATAGCGGTAGCATGGTCAAATTTAATATGACAAGTTGGTTGGCCACGGCGTAAATCGTCATCGTCCATCGCTGGTAAATCATCATGAATGAGTGAATAGGCATGAATCGACTCGATAGCTGCAGCTGGGCCATCAAGATCGTGAAGGTTAACGCCAAGCATTTCACCAACAACATAGACAATTATTGGCCGCACGCGTTTACCGCCTTGTAACAGGCCATATTCCATTGCGGCTGCAAGTTGGGTGTCATGTGTTGGTAGCAAGTTTATTTGCTGTTGCAAATAATCATTGATACGACCCTGATATTGGGTAATTGAGTTTGAAAGCTGCACTGTTTAATTACTACTGTCAGAGTTGAATGGAGCAAGTGTTTGCTGGTCACCGTTGGCGAGTAATATGGCTACTTGCTGTTCAGCATGCTGAAGTTTTTGGGAGCTAGCACGTGTTAAGCTAATACCGCGTTCAAATTGCTTTAACGCATTATCAAGTTCACAATCACCTTGCTCTAGACTGTTCACTATTGCCTCTAGCTCTGTAATCGACGCCTCAAACGTCATATTTTCTGGTTTTTTTACCGCCATCGGGTGTCCCTCTGATAATATACTCAGGTATTATACCCAAGTTAATACGGTATATACAGCTTAACTGTGAGATGACAACGATAGCAAGACAAGATCACTTAAGATATTTACTTACTTGCCGATATAGTTCAATGAATACACTCGCTAGAAATATAATGATAATTTGCTTGGGATGGGGAATGTTGTGGATTTAGCAACTTTAATAGGATTAGTGGGCTCGTTTGCGTTTGTACTTATGGCGATGGTCATGGGTGGCGATATAAGTATGTTTATTGATACCCAATCGGTATTGATCGTATTTGTCGGCTCACTTTTTGTGGTATTGATGCATTTTAACTTTGGTCAGTTTTTAGCGGCGGCTAAGATCGCTGTAAAAGCATTTATGTTTAAAATCGACAAACCAGAAGAATTAATCGAACAAGCTGTAGAAATGGCTGACGCTGCACGTAAAGGTGGTTTCTTAGCTCTTGAAGAAGCGGAAGTAAAAAATGCATTCATGCAAAAGGGTATCGACTTATTAGTGGATGGGCATGATGCCATGGTTGTTAGCCAAACATTACAAAAAGATATTAAGCTGACCACTGCACGCCATAAAGCCGGAATTCACGTCTTTAGTATGATTGGCGAAGTTGCCCCTGCGATGGGGATGATTGGTACGTTGGTGGGATTGGTGGCGATGTTATCGAATATGGATGATCCAAAGTCAATTGGTCCGGCGATGGCGGTTGCTTTGTTAACGACGTTATACGGCGCTATTTTTGCCAACATGGTAGCGATCCCTATCGCTGGTAAATTGAAATTACGTTCTCAAGAAGAAATGCTTAATAACACACTGATAATGGACGCAATTCTAGGTATTCAAGAAGGCCGTAATCCCCGAGTGATCGAAAGTTTATTAAAGAATTACCTGAATTCATCAAAACGTGAATTAGCAGATGCTGACGTTTAATCGCCACCCTAATGACTGCGTAGTAAGTAGAGAGATAACCTATGTCAGATGAATGTGATTGCCCGCCCCCAGGGTTACC
>NZ_JASJHF010000235.1:0-32811 GCF_033791185.1 Moritella sp.
CATACCCGCAACTTTCATTACGTTAATAGTTGACGGTTTCTCCTTACTTTCTTCCATCGCAATCGCGGTACCAAGTAAGAAGGTAAATAGCTTTGGACTGGCATTAAAGAACTGTAAATGGTTCTTTAGTGCTTTAGCAAAGTCACGTTCATTACCATGAATTTTCTTTAATGCGGGAATGATAGAATAAGCAAAACCACCGGCTTGCATACGTTCAAAGTTGAAGTTACCTTCCATCAATAAACCACGGAACGCACATACCCAAAGATCTTTCTTGGTGATCGCACTTTTCTTTGTCGTATCTTCATAAGCATCAATGCCATCAATTAGATTGACGTGATTTTGTGCTTTTTTCTCAACAAAGTTACTGCTCGCTGTGATATCAGATGCCATCTTCAAAATCCTCTTCAAAATCATCTTTGTTAGCATTGTCGCCAGTGCCATTACCGCTATAGAAGAAATACAATGCTGCAATCGACGCACCGATAATCGCAACAGCCATGATTGGTAAATGTAAGTATGTTGTCATAACGAAACCAATGAAGAACACACCCGCCACTTCTTTTGACCACATGATTTTAAGTAACATTGCAAAACCAATCGCTGGTACCATTTTCGCGCCAATACCAAGACCTTCAAGCACAACCGTTGGGGCATTTTCGTCAATCCATTTTGCGCCATGCTCACCAAAGTAAACGGTAGCGAAAGCAACAACGGCATATAACATTGCACGTAAGAACAGCGTGCCGAGTAATAAGCGATCGATACCACCTGAATCACCACTTTCTGCATAACGGTCAGCTTTACCCATAGTGAATGAGGTCATTGCAAAGAAACCAATCACCAGCATTTGCATTAATACCGCAATCGGCATACCCACACCCATTGCAATAGCCGCTGACTGGTTTGTCATAATGGCAAATGCAACCGCAGCAATTGTACCCAAAGTTACATCAGGCGGCTGAGCACCCGCGTTAGGCACCAGACCTAACCATGCCAACTCAAGTGTTGCACCAGCGATTAAACCTGTTTGCATGTCACCCATGAGGAAGCCCACAACGGGGCCGGTAATAAGTGGACGGTGGATATTTAATGCAATATCGTATTTATCGATACCACATAAAAATGCCCATGCCGCCACTAATAAAGCTTCATATACCATAATAATTTCCCTTTAAACTCACTACGCTAAATACCATTTATACTTAAGCAGTTTCAGCAATAGCCTCTAAAATATCCATCGGATTTTGATCCGGTGTATTTTGGATCGTACAAGTCACACTGCATTTCACAATACGTTTAAATGCTTCGATATCTTTATCGTCTACAGCAACCGTTTTAGTCAATTTACGTTTGCCTTCATGGAAGTGCATATTACCGACATTGCAATGTGGAATGGGCACACCACCTTCAACCAAGCGAGCAACGTCAGTTGGATTGTTACATAAGATAAAAATCTTTTGTTTTGGTGATGCTTTAGCAATTACATCTATGGTTTTTTGGATAGAGAAAAAACGTACCGCATATTCGCCACCAGCAGAGGCTTTCATACCCGCTTGCATAAATGCCGCATTTGGACCATCAGCAGCGTCATCATTTGCAACTAAAATTAGATTCGCTTCACTGTGTTTACCCCAGGTAATACGGATCTGGCCATGTAATAGACGTTCATCAATACGAGTCCAAACGATATTAGGTGATGTCATAATAAATCCCTGTGCTTATTTGTTAAATTTGTGAATCGTTACACCTTGAACCACACGGTTTACTTCACCGGTTGGGCAAGGGTTATCAGGTGTATTACCTAGCTCTACTGACAGATGGAATGCATAAATTTGTGCTACTAAGATGTAAGAAAAAAGTAGTCCAGCATCTGTTGCATCTTGCATATCATCAGCAAGCCAGTAATCACCGTCACTCACTTGTTCATCAAGTTGAGCTGTAATCGCAATTACTTTATTAGCGATACCATCACGGCGTAATTCAGCTAATAAATCTAAATCATATTTACGGGTCTGTGGATCATTTGAGATATAAACAAAAATTAATGTTTTATCATCAACAATCGATTTTGGTCCGTGGCGAAAGCCAAGCGGAGAATCGAAACTAATCACAACTTTCCCAGCAGTCAGTTCAAGTAGTTTCAATGCAGACTCTTCAGCCACACCTTTAAAACCACCACTCCCGAGGTAAATAACTTTGTTTACTTCAGTGTTATCTATTGTACCGATAAATTTATTAATTTCTTTGACCTGTGCCTCAGAATGCTTACAAATACTTTCGATATCTTTCAACTTAGACTCACCAGCGCCTAATATCGAAAAAGCAGAAAGCATCATTGAAGAGAAACTAGACGTCATAGCAAACGATTTATCATTCGTTTGCTCTGGCATTAATACCGCTAATGATTTGCTATCGCTTTTACTTGCGACATATAACTGACCTTCGTTATTACAAGTCAATACTAAGTGGTAACAATTGCTCAAGCATTCATTTGCCAGGTTGACCGCTTCCACGCTTTCAGGGCTGTTACCCGAACGCGCAAACGATACTAATAGTGTTGGAATATCTTCAGCAAAATACTGATAAGGGTTTGATACAATATCAGTCGTCGATACTGCTTCAATACGACGCTGTGTTTGCTGTGTTAAAATTGGACTCAGAGAACGACCAACAAACGCTGATGTGCCCGCTCCCGTTAAGACAATGCGTAAATCACTATGCGCTAAGATTGGTGTCATGAAGTCATTAATTTGCACATTATTCTGTTCTAGAATTGCTTTCGTTTCACGCCAGCATTCAGGTTGTTGTTCGATTTCTTTCGCTGTCCAGAAGCCTTTTAGTTGTTCTAATTCTGCCGCGCTATAACCTAAGTAATTACTCATTGTTCTATCCTTTAATTCAAATTTAGATACAAGCTTTTGCGTAGCTACGCATTACTTGTTGGATCTTATCGATAACTAGCGCTTTCGGGTTGGTGCTAATTTGACCTTCACGTACAGCATGGAATTGTTCTGGTAAGTACTGACTTAACAGTGGTAAGGCGATACCGCTTGTTTCTAAGTTATCAAATAATTTAGCTTGTGCAGCGACGATATTTTGATTTGGCCAGTAATAGCGGATACGGTCACTAAAGCTAAAGCGACGTGCGAAACCTTGTTGTGCTTCAGTGCCTTGGTAATATTTTTCCCAATAGCCAGGCGCTGCAAGCATTTCAGCTTCGATCACTTCGCGTAAGTTTGAGCGTTGTGCTGGAGCAAAGATTTCATTTTCAATTGAACACAGGTTAAATAGTGCTTCACGTAAGGCAAACGTTAATGCAGGACCGACTTTTAGGATGGCAAAATGATCTTCGACTAACGCTTTATAAGCGCTGTCAGTTTGATAATCTGTCGAGTGCGCTTCAAAAACCATGTTGCCATAGTCTGCAACTACTTTACTTAGTTCTTGTGCTTTTTCACGGTCGTAATCAATCACACCGGTGTGGTCAAACTCAACACCAGGCTGAACCACTAAACCAACAATACGGTCTAAACAACTGGCAACACCGGCGTCAGCAAACGCTTGATAATGACAATCGATGGTTTTTTTGGCCGCTGCTGGAGAAGTCACTTCTAATTCTTCCAGTTCTTCCGCTGCACCACCAGGGACAGGCACTTCAGTACCAACCACATAAACAAGATTGCTCTTACCAAATGTTTTAATGGCGGTGGTTTCCGCAATCGCCGCTAAGCGTGCCGCACGAGTGGCAACAACTTCATCAGAAAGTGGGATCGGGTCTCCAGCACAAGACATGCTGCAATCAAGGTGAATTTTTTCGAAACCGGCTTCAACATAAGCAGCAATTAATACATCGGCATTGGCCATTGCTTCTTCTGGAGGTAGGTTTTGCCAGCGGTTTGGACCGAGGTGGTCGCCGCCAAGAATGATTTTTTCTATAGGGAAGTTAAGCTCAGCCGCTTTATTTAGTACGAATGCACGGAAATCCGCAGGTTTCATACCGGTATAACCGCCGAATTGATCAACCTGATTGGAAGTAGCTTCGATTAACACTAAAGAATTATCGCTCAGCGCTTGCTTTAAACTTGCTTCAATAACAAGAGAGTGCGCAGAACAAACAGAATAGATGCCGATTTTAGAGCCGGCTTTGTGACGCTTAACTAAGTTTAAAAGGGTATTCATTAAATAACTCCACAGTCAACATCTGTAATGAAACTATGGAGTTATTGGATCAATCTTCCTTTTCAACAATAATCACTTCAACTTTCATATCTCGGAGACCTTCTACGTATTCGTCCGGGATACCTGAATCAGTAACTAGTATGTCAATTTTACCGAACTCGCGGATCATATGACAGCTACGTTTCCCAAACTTACTGGAATCGGCAACCGCAATCACTTGTTCAGAAATATCACACATCAAACGATTAAGACTTGCTTCTTGCTCGTTATGAGTGGTGATACCGGCACGCAAATCAAAACCATCAACCCCTAAAAATAACTTATCGAAACAGTAATTTTTAAGACCTTGCTCTGCTTGTGAACCGCTAAAAGAAAGTGCATTCTTACGGAGAATACCCCCGGGCATCAACACTTCAATTCCAGGTGCTGATGCTAACTCCATCGCTACATCCAGACCATTGGTCATAACCACTGCACTGCCAATTGATTTTAGGCTAGAGGCAATCTCTTTTGCAGTAGTTCCCGAATCTAGAATAACAGTGTCACCACTATTGATAAGTTTTGCTGCAGCTTGGCCAATCCGAGTCTTGATGTCGGGGTTATGCCGACGTTTCTCATGAACAGTCAATTCTGCAACAACCCCAGTATTCGGAATGGCAGCACCATGTGATCGAACCACATAACCGTTGCTTTCCAGAAAACTAAGGTCACTTCGAATAGTGACACTAGAGACATTAAATAGTGCAGCAAGGTCTTCAACGCGGGCTTTACCGTCTCGGTTAACCACGTTGATGATTTCCATGCGCCTTTCGACAGCACTTTTCATAAAATTTGTCTCCCAACAAAACTAAAAATTAATAAAAACCTTTCGCTTTGCTTCAAGTGAAGAATACACCGTAAAACGAAAGGAACAATAAAAAAAAGAAAAACCTTTGAGCTCTTTCACAAACTTTCAATTTCTTTCAGATCACTTCGAAATTTCTATTTACATTTTCGACAAACGAAAATATCACTTAAGAAGTAGCTAAATAACTGATTTATTCATATATTTCAAAAAAATAAATAGAAATACGTAAGAAAAATGTATATTACCATGCTCATTTGCACATATTTTATCACGCTATACCACTATATAGGGTTAGGTAACGCACAAAAAATGGCTCAAAGTGAAAAAAAAACTCAATTATCACTTACGCAATGAAAGCATCGCATATATTGAAATGTGAAAGCTAGATACGAAAATAACTGTTAACGACAACGAAAGCAACAAGATCATGGCAATGCATTAAAAGTAATCGATTTAAAAATAGTGTGTCATTTTTGAGCTGTAACACGTTACACCTTTGCGTAATAGGTTATTTTTAGGGCGCTTAGCTCGGCCTAACATAACTTCTAAGACTTTATCTTGCCAACTTTGTGATTCCAGACGACGCGTTAAAGGGGTTTGCGAAATAACATATTCTGAAAGAAAGATCACAACGACCTCTTTCGTTGCTTGCACACCAATGACTTTTGCACCAATGCCTAGAATATTCAGCTCAAAATCACCTTGTTCAACCATTAAGGGGGTTTCAGCAGCATCCCATAAGCCAATCCGTTCACCACAATAAAAAGCGATATTAAGGGCGCGTAATGACCAAAAGCTACTTGCAGGACCGCTATAGTTATCCATTAAACGTCCATCATCGGCAAATAACCCTTGCGTTGGCGCACCATTTTTCATTGCGCCTTGGCTTATAAAGTATTTTAGGTTGGTCGCAAAAGCACGCTTCGCTTCACCAACCCGGATCTCACCAGCATGGCTGTCCACTGCAGCTAAGAGCGGTGCCGCAGCCGCTAATCGATAACACGCGCTACGGCCAAATAGCGGTAAACCATCCGGGGTAAAGAAATAGCGATAACTGTTACTAAATTCAGCGAGAGCGCCATTGATAAATTCAGCATCGTAATCGGGATTAATTTGCTGTAACCAATACAAAGAATAATGAAAACCCCAAGCATTATAAAAATCATAATTACCATTCGCACCATCTCTAAACCAGCCACTGCCGGCATGAAACTCTTTCACTCGTGCATATTTATCATGAGAGATAGTATCTTCACTCGTCAGCGCCAAGATCACAAATTCAACGGTTAATGAAAATAAGTGCCAATTATTATCAACTGTCTGAACGTCACTCGCTTGCTTAAACCAACGGATAACTTGATGTTGCTCAGCTAAGGTAAACACATCCCAAGTCGTCGCTTTACTTAACCAAAGCGCCAGAGCCAGATCTGCACTTTCACAAGTACGCTGATCGTAATCAGTTAACACTCCCCAGTAGCCGTGATGATTGGGATCTGTGCCCGCTAATAATGCTTTGCGTAAAATAGCGGCGACATCAATGTCTTTATTATTTAAACCTTGCATACAAGTGCTATTAGCAGGACGACTGTGTAGCCAAGCCGCTAAAGTGGGTAATATCCGACTGACCCCTTCCATGGCATCGACTCTGGCTGATTGCTGACTAGGACGGCCAGGATAATAGGCATGGCTATAATCCCAAACGGCATAATGCTCAAATGCCTCTGTCACATAACGGCCAAGTTGATCACACAGATAACGGAGACCAACCTGTTCATTGGAAAATATCGCTTGCAAGGTATCATCATGTTTACCGTAAGCGGGTCGTTTAGAGACTTGACGCACAATATTGTGTTTTACATTGTGCCAATGCATTTTTAAATTAGGATGTTCATAAGGAATGGTTGGACGTGGTTTGCCTGTAATGTTCACGGTTATACACCTATTAATAATGAATGGATAACATGCCTATAATAAAAGGGCACTGTGTTTACAGTGCCCTTAACTCTACTAAATATGGTGGTGTTGCTGAGTCAGCTAAAAGTTATGGTTTTGCTGACTCTGTTAATATTTGATACTGATCTTGTCCCCACACGACAGGTTTTGGCTTGGCCTTAATCCATTCATAGAATGCCGCCTTCATTTCTTTTACCCGCTTAGGGTGTTGCGCGGCAAGATTTTTGGACTCCATCGGATCAAGCTTGTCATTAAAGAGTTGTAATTCATGACTGCCATCATCGACAAAATACAGCGCCCATTCTTGATCTCGGATCGCCCACGAACTTTTCGATAATCGTTCTAGGTTTGGATTGTTGGCTTTATCGTTAGTTTCAAATGTGATCCATTGACGATAGTCTTTCCAGAACTGAGTATTTTCATCACTGTAATGCTTCGCGTCTGGTCCCGCCCAATACAAGTATTGATGGGGTGATTCCGACGTGTTTCCTGATAGTAGCGGTAATATATCCTGCCCTTCTACTTGTAACGATGCGGGGATCTGAATATTTGCTGCCGTCAGTGCTGTCGGGATAATGTCCATCGCTGATATTAATGAATCACTATAACCACCAGCAGGGATCGCTTGTGGCCAACGCACAATAAACGGCACCCTTACGCCACCGTTAAATAACCGACCTTTATGCCCTCTATCCATGCCATTTTGTGGCATTGGTGATTCATGCACAGCACCATTATCAGATAAGAAGAACACCATAGTATTATCAAGTTCACCGCGCTGTTTAAGTAACGCTAAGATCTTACCTACCCCTTCGTCAGCCGCATTCACCGCTGCGAAGTATTTGTCTACTTCGATATTACCAGTATTAAATTTATCCATGTATTTAGCGGGTGAATACTCTTCTAAAGGAATATGCGGCACACTGTAAGCTAAATTAATAAAGAAAGGTTTATCGCCACTCGCTTTAATCGCGGTAAGCGTTTCATCTGTCAAGTTATGGGTTAAATAACCCGGTGAAGGCACATTGACGCCATTACGCCAAATCGCCGGCGTATTCCATAATGCTGCGCCAGATGCATAATAACTATAAGAATAATCAAAACCACGTTCGTCCGGGGCATAACCAGGCGCGGCGACAACAATCTCATTATCATGGTAATCTCGAGTTCGTGACTCTTCTGCAATGCTATTTTTCTTCGCCTTTTTAGCGTTATGCCACTTACCAACATTGGCAGTGTAATAACCATTATCTTGGAATAGTTCAGGTAACAAGGTGACATCTAATGGCACCCCATCGAGTGAATCGGTATTACTGTAAATACCAAAGTTAGCTGGTGCACGACCGGTAAAAATACCTGCACGTGAGGGTCCACATACTGGATGAGCGACAAAGGCATTGGTCATTTTCACGCCGTCAGCGGCCATCTTAGTCACATTGGGCATAGAACGTTTTGCAGCATCAATCAGCTTATCCATATCGCCATTATAACGCTCTGAAATAATTCGCTGACCCAATAACTCTTTATCTATGGTATCTAAAGTAAAATCAAGTTGGGCAGTACCGAGATCATCCATCACAATAATCAGCACATTTGGCTGTGAATTATCGCTAGCCGCCGTTGCCGCGATTGGAGCAACTGCACACGCGGTAGCGATTGCACCTGCTAGTAATGTTTGTTTTGATGAAGATAATTTCATCCTTCACTCCTTTCAATTAAAAATTCGAATTGTGCGTCAGCTATCTGCCCTGCGCTTTCATCCGCGCAATCACCGGCATCACATTTTCAGCTAATCCACCACGTTGGATTTCTTGCGCCATTAAGTGCATTGCTGGCGTGGTATGACCAAAGATTTGCTTATAAGATCCACATAAATAATTATGCTTATGTTTTTCGCCAGTCATAACGGTGATGCGATGCTTAGGGCAACCGCCGTAACATAACGCTTGAAAATCACATTGCTGGCAATGGCTGGTGAGTTTGCTGTTTTTTGCCGAACCAAACCGCTGTTGTTGTTTACTCGTCGCCAGTTTAACCACGTCGGTTTGCTTAATATTACCGAGTTTATTAGCGGGATAAACATAGTGATCACAAGAATAAACATCACCATTAGATTCAATAACCAAGGCTTGTCCGCATTCCTTGGCCTGTACACACACCGAGGCTGGATAGCCCATCCAAGTGGCTAACATACTGTCAAACATACGCACAAATATTTTCCCAACATCCGCTTTGATCCATTCATCAAATACATCCGTCATGAACTTGCCATACCCTTCACTCGGTACCGAAAAATGCGTTAATGTCGCATCAGCCGTGGGAGAGTAATGACCCGTGGTACTTTGTTGGCAACTGGCTTCAACCTCAACAATAGGGATAAATTGAAAATGCACTGAGCCGAGTGCTTTTAATGCTTGGTATGTTTCTTTACCTTTATTCCAATTTTGATCGTTGATCACAGTGAGAGTATTAAACTGCACCTTATATTCAATAAGCAGTTCAATTGCATGCTTAACCCGCTCAAAAGTGGGTTTACCATTCACTGATATTCTGTATTTATCGTGAACTTCAGGCGCACCATCAACAGAGACACCAATTAAAAAGTTGTTATCATAAAAAAATTGCGCCCACTGACGGTTAATTGCCACGGCATTGGTTTGAAAACTATTTGAGATAACTTTGCCATTGGCAAACTGTTGCTGGTATTTGACCACTGACTTATAAAAATCAAGACCGGCTAAAGTCGGTTCACCACCTTGCCATGCAAAATCAATCTCATCACCAGCTTGCGAACGAATATAATCTCGAACATAGATTTTGAGCATACTGTCAGACATTTTGTCAGCATCGGAGTGTGCTTGTGCTGGCGTCATCATTGCTTCTTTTTCAAGGTAAAAACAATAATCGCATTTCAGATTACAACGATAGCTCGCTGGTTTTGCCATCATATGAAAATGTGCTTGGGAAGGTGTTTTAGCAACCATGGCATACCTCTAAAATAAACTAGGAAAATAATAACGAAAGTAAATATACGCTAAAAAGTAAGCCCAGTCCCAATTCAGATCACACAAACCATACAATTCAAAAGAAAAGGCAAGCATTCGAAAGTAAGTGGTTAAATGGAGTAGCACAGGCTAAGCGTCATTGCACTCAGTATCTACACATACAAACCAACCGCTTTTAATGCTCAGACAATTCAAACTCATTCATATGGGTATATATCTCATCTTTACACTGGCTTAATTTCAGTGCGCTGCCAGCCAGTTCTTCGCCCGTTGTCGATGCAGTGCGTGTCACATTAACGATAACTTGTAAGCTGCGGTTAAATGATTCCGACGTCGCACTCTGCTCTATCATTGCCTGCGATAAACTCACGGTTTGCTCTTCCACGTTGTTAATTAAACCGGCAACATGAGAAATATGAGAACCAATCTCCTCGACTTGCAAACGCGATGAAGCAACAGAAGTTTGACTGACACTCATCGCTTTAACTGCATGTCCAGCTCCGCTGCGTAATGACTCTATAATGCTATGAATTTCTTGTGTTGAGGTTTGTGTTCGCTGTGCCAATAATCGCACCTCATCGGCAACAACAGCAAAACCTCGACCTTGCTCACCAGCACGAGCAGCCTCAATCGCCGCATTTAATGACAGCAGGTTAATTTGATCGGAAATACCATTAATAACATCTAATACCGAATTAATATTTTCAGTTTCTTCGGCTAAATTATTCACTACACCGGATGCTGCGGTAATATTAGTACTGAGTACTTTAATGTCTGTCATGGCAAGATCAGATACCTTATTACAACTGGTAATGAGCTCTTGGCTATCGCGAACACTACTGGCCACTTCGCTCACGCTTTGACTAATCTCAGTCATAGTTGCCGACATCTGGGTCATTGCTGCCGCTAACTGCTCAGACTCCAATAACTGTTGCTCAGTGCCCTGCTTATTACCGACGGCAATATCTGTCATCGACCCTGTCATCTGGGTGAGTACGACTAAATTTTGTTTAATATCTCCCACCATATGATGCAACGCAGTGCTCATGTGGTTAATCGCGCTCACCAAACTCGCGATCTCATCGCGCCCTTCTGGCTTTAATTGATGGTATAGCTGCCCTTGCGCTAACTGTTCGACCATTTCAATGGATGATTGGATCGGTTTAACCACCGAGCGCGTGATCACATAACCAATAACGCCACAGGCAAAAACAGCACAAATACTCACGCTCAACCCCAACATAAAGCTCAGTTGTTTTTCTTCTGCCATCTGACGTTCAATATTAACAACGAGTTTTTTGGCGCTATCACGGACAGCCAGTGCAGCTTGTAACATCTCATTGCGCGTAGTAATCGACGCCTCAAGCAAGATATTAATATCATTAAGTGATTGCAGATAAATAGAATAAGTTTGTGCGGGTAAATCGTCACGTAAAGCGAGTAAGTCAGTTAACCACTGCGCGGTGACTTCCGGCTGCAACATCGCCAGCACGCGTTCTCGACTGCGTATTAATTCGATGAGTCGTAATTGCGTTGGTAATGCAAGGGTAGTTTCGCGCCATTGATTTTCTAGCGCCAATAATTGCTGCATTGTTTGTTGGATTGTCACAACCTGCTGGTTAAAGACATTAAAAAACTGACCATATTCACGATTTGCCGATTCAAATTGGCTGACTAACGGTAAGTTTTTCGACGAGTTAAACACATGTTTAGTAGCAATAAAGTTATCGAGATTCACTTTGTGCCATTTATTAAACCGCTGGGCATAAAGTGGATCGCGGGTATTTAAGTAATTATTTTCCAGCACCTGTAAACCAAATACTTCTCGGACACCGACGTTAGCGGCATTTAATTTTACAATGCCTTGATCAACCACAGCGCGACTGCGTAAGCTTTCTGCATACACACTTAAAAGTAAGAAAATAATAATCGCAAAGCCAAAGCCAATTCTTTTACCAAAGCTATATTGGTTCAACTTAAACATGTTAAATTCCTTTTTTTGGGTGAAAATTTATTAAATCAACGTCAATATTGCCGTGGATAATAAGCCAATCACTGACAATTTATTGTGAGCGCCATCAATAAAACGACAAAACAAAGGCCAATGAAGATCAAATGAAAGCATTCATAACCAGTGTGTTGTTATATAAAATAAATACCAAAAAGATAATTTAAATATCAAAACAGCTACAAAACCCCGACAAACAAGCAATCAATATCACAAAATGAATATAAAACTAAAATGTAGCATATCGTAAAATATTTAATTGCCTTACAGTGAAAGCATTCGAAGATTAAGGCCGTATTATTAACTTCACTGATCTTCAATTATTTTTCACTGCACTATGCCGGGAAGTTTATGCCATCACTTAGTAGCTATACTAATCAACTAACAACAAGATCTATTTTGTTACTTAGCGCTTTATTGCCAACGATTAGTCAGGCCAATAATTTAACCGCCGATATCTTCAGCTTTGAAGAAAACCAAACACCAAGCTGGGTATCAGGCGAGCAAGTCGAATTATCAACGAAACGTGCGATCCTGGGTGAACAGTCACTCCATTGGCAATGGGATAGCACGACTTCACTTCGTCTCAATGATCTAAATATAACCCGTTTAACGGATAAGCAAGCGACTGCTGCCTATGTCAGTAATGCGACACAAGTATTGTCGTTTTGGATTTACAATGAGCAGGCTATCGATGCACCATTAACGGTAGAACTCAGCGATAACAGTAGCGGTATCAACACACAATTTCCGGTGAATCTAAACTTTACCGGCTGGCGCTCAATCGGTGTGTCGTTAAATCTCGATTTGAATGAAAGTTTTAAAAATACGACTGAACTCTCTCGCATTACGTTCACCTCTCCAACCAAAACAGGGATGACAACAGGCGCGCTGTATATCGACCGCATCATGGTTTCTGTCGATGATTACCGTTACCAATGGTCTGATGACCAAGTAACAACGCGTATTACTGAACCCGAAATTGATTTCAAATTACCTACCGAGCTGCCAGAACCAACACTGGCAGAGCTAGACGATGCGGAATTAATCAAGCAAACCATTATCACTGAATTTGGCGGTGATCCCGGTTCAGTTGCTAACTTAGAGGCTAGCTTTGCCGCTTTCAACATCAGCAAAGATAGCAACGGAGTGATCCGTGGTCGTCACCTTTTAACCGATAAACAGCAAGTGATTTATCAACCCGAACAGCTAACGCAAACGGATAAAGATGACTTCAATGAATACGCGATACTCGGTGACAACGATGACAAAGGCAATAAAGTCGCGGGCTACAGTAAATTAATGCTCGATATCGCCAAAGCCTATACCAACCCGAAATACAGCGCTGATAAAGTACGCCTTAGCTACATGTATCAATTAATGACAGAACACTTACTCGATCAAGGGTTTGCAGATGGCAGTTCATTAGTCACGACTCACCACTGGGGTTACTCAAGCCGTTGGTGGTATATCTCAGCATTGATGATGGAACAAACGCTCGACGACAATCAACTCACTGAACAAGTTTACCAAGCACTATTGTGGTATTCGCGCGAATTTAAAGACAGCTTTGACATGCTACTGAGTGCGACAAGTTCAAATCTAGATTATTTTAATACCTTATCTCGTCAACATTTAGCCATGCTATTACTCAATCCAAATGATAAAGAGCGTATTGCTTTATTACACAAATTTGCGTCTTTCTTTTCTGGGGCGTTAGCACAGACACCACCAGGCACCAATGATGGTTTCCGCCCTGATGGCACGGCATTTCGTCATCACGGTAACTATCCAGGTTATGCCTTCCCTGCCTTTGAAAATGCGGGTCATGTCATTTACATGCTAAAAAACACCTTATTTAGCATCGACAATGCGGGCATGGATAAACTAAAACTGGCCATGACTGCTGGCTGGAATTACACCAATGCTGTGGTTCCGATTGGTATTGCAGGTCGTCATCCTTTCACCACATTAGGCGTAAAAAATTATGCTAATGCCTTAAAATGGGTTGCCAACAGCTACCCACAAGTTGATGAAGAGCTAGCCGCTATTTATTTACAAGTAATGGGAATTAACGAACAAAATAGTGCATCTCATTTCGGTAAAACCATTAAACCAGCAGCCTTACCTCAGGGTAATTGGAGTTATAATGGTGGCGCATTTGGCGTCCATCGTAATGGCGAACGTATGGCCATGATCAAAGGTTATAACAAAGACGTATGGTCAGCCGAAATCTACACCAAGGATAATCGTTTTGGTCGCTATCAAAGTCATGGCAGTGTCCACGTTTTACCTTACGGCGATCCGGTTGCTTATGGCTTTAAACAAGAAGGTTGGGATTGGAATCGTAATCCAGGTACAACAACGATCCACCTGCCGTTAGCATTACTGGAAAGCCCTAAAACGTCAACGGTGATGGTACGCTCTGACGAAGGTGTCAGTGGCTCAGTATCATTGCAAGATAAATACGGTTTATTTACTTTCAAACATCAAGCGCCACGTAATCTCGACAATTATGAATCAAGCTTCACCGCACATAAACAAGTATTGTCTGTCGACGATAAATTATACTTAGCCGGTAATAACATTAGCAATACCGATAGTAGCCATAACACCGAAACAACCTTGTTCCAGTTAGCGATCACCAATAATTCTCAAGGTTTGTGGATCAATAATCAACGCGTTACCCAAAACAGCTACAGCCGGACTATCAGCTCAGGTGATTGGATAATTGATGACAATGGTGTCGGCTACTATTTAATTAATGCACCAGAAGTTAAAGTGCAACGAGCGAAGCAAAATTCGCAACATAACAAAACCAAAGTGGATACTTCTGGACTGTTTTCTTCCGCATGGATAAACCATGGTACAGCACCAAACCAAGTCGACTACGAATATATAATTGTCATGCAGGCAACGCCATCGCAAATGACGGCACTCGCGCAAGAAATGAAAAATTCGCCAGTATTTAAAGTACTAATAACAGATCCTGACAAACAGTTAGTATGGAGTAAAGCTGACAACCTTTACGGCTATACCAGTTATGTCGCGAGTCGTTTTAGCCAAGGTCCAATAAAAGATATTGATAGCATCGCATTGGTATTAGCTAAAGTTGAATCAGAGCAAATTCATTTAAGTATTACCGCGCCGGAGTTAAACTTAACCAATAATGACCAACCGATAGAAGCTATTCCTGTTACTGTTGAAATCGATGGTTTGTGGCAAACAGATAGCTTGGCTTTTGCGCATACCGCAGATACCACGGTTATCAAGGCAGAAAGTCTGTTTGGAGAATCGGTCAATGTCAGTTTATGGCCGATTGATACCGATAAACCGGAGCCGCCTATCGACCCGCCAGTTGATCCAGAGCCGCCAATTGAACCACCGGTTGACCCTGTAGATCCAGTTGCGCCAGCAAAAGACAGTGGAGGGTCATTTAACTTTGCTTTACTTGCCTTCCTTGGTTTATTGATGACACTGCGAATGAAACGCTAAAAAATAAGGCTTGGGCGTTATCTATTATTTCTTTTGTGATCTTAATCCGCAGCATTAACTTTCGTTTCCTTACGAAGATGATAATATGACACTATATGAAAGCAATGGTATGACGCGTTACAAAAAGAACAGTAACACGTTTAAAACATCCGAATTAAGGAGGCAATTAATGTCTATTTCACGCCGCGATTTACTTAAAGGAATTGCAGTTACAGGTGCTGGAGCCGCAGCGGTTGCGACAACGGGGTGCAGCACATTTACGTCAAGCAATCCGATAACACCAAAAGCCGCGCCGACTAAAAAGCCAAACTTGCTGATTGTCTTCCCCGATGAATTGCGCACCCAAGCGATGGAGTTTATGCAGCAAGATCCATCACATACGCCTAATATCAATAAATTTGCTAAACAAGGTGTACATTTAAAACAGGCGGTATCTAACTTCCCGTTATGTACTCCATTTCGCGGTATGTTAATGACGGGTCAATATCCGGTTCGCAGTGGTATTCAAGGTAACAGTCATACACCTATGCCAGGTAACTTTGGTGGCAGTGACTTTGGTATTGAACTTAACCGTAATGCATTAACTTGGTCTGGCATCATGAAAGAGCAAGGTTATAGCATGGGCTACATTGGTAAGTGGCATCTTGATGCGCCACACGCACCATTCGTACCGAGTTATAACAACCCTATGGAAGGCAAATATTGGAACGATTGGACGCCACCAGATCGCCGCCACGGGTTTGATTTCTGGTATTCATACGGTACCTATGATCTGCACATGAATCCAATCTATTGGACCAATGATACACCACGTGATAAACCGCTACAGATCAACCAGTGGAGTCCTGAGCATGAAGCAGATATCGCGATTAAATATTTACGTAATGAAGATGGTAAATACCGTGAGGATGACCAGCCATTTAGCTTAGTAATATCAATGAATCCTCCGCATTCACCGTATGACCAAGTACCACAAAAATATTTAGATCGCTATAAAGATGAAACATCAGAAAGTTTAAATACGCGTAAAAATGTACAATGGGATAAAGAATATACCGAAGGGTATGGTCCTAAATTCTTTAAAGAATACATGGCGATGGTCAATGGCGTAGATGAACAGTTTGGTCGAATTATCGATGAACTTGATAGCCTAAATCTTGCCGAAGATACCTTGGTGGTATTCTTCTCTGATCACGGCTGTTGCATGGGTTCAAACGGCATGCCAACCAAGAATACTCACTATGAAGAATCAATGCGTATTCCAATGATCTTCCGTTGGCCTGGCACACTTGCAGCGCAAGACAGTGATATTTTATTCTCAGCGCCCGATATCTACCCAACTATGCTTGGGCTGTTAGGGATGGAAGATTTGATCCCAGATACTGTTGAAGGTACCAACTTTGCCAATACCGTCCGTGGTATTCAAGGTGATAAGCAGCCAACATCGCAATTATATGCCTTCATGCCATACGGCGCTCAATCTTACGGTCGACGCGGTATCAGAACCGATCGCTATACCTTAGTTGTTGACCGTCGAATTGCCAAACCACTTAGTTATACTCTGCATGATAACCAAAATGACCCTTATCAGATGAGTAATATAGCTGAAGGTAATGACGAACTAATCCACCAGCTTATCATCGAAGAACTCCTGCCTTGGCTTGAACACACCGGTGATCCTTGGCGTCCAACCGTCGTGCCAGAAAACGTGCTAAACGGGTATACCTAACAACTACCAATGAACTCAGCCCCCCCTATATTTAATCATGCGGTACTGGGTTCATTGCCACCATTCACGCTGAATAGAGCAAGCATATTATGAATAATTTAACCCCTCTTGCACTGACAGGCTTACTTGCCTTATCTGGGTGCAGCTTATCTGAAAGTATCGATATCGCCAGCGAGCATTACCAAGACCTCAATCCAAATCAATTAATCTCGGAACAAGGTACTTTGCTATACAGCGATGACTTTGATCAGGGCATGCAACAATGGGTGGTGGAAAAAACCGATCAAACCCAAGTGACTATTATCGATGAAATGTTAGATATGGATGATGGTGCGGGTGTCACCGTTTGGTTTAAACACGAAGTGACGACCCCTTCGGTGATCGAATTTAACGGCACTGTCATTGTCAATGACGGGCCGAACGATCGTGGTACCGATTTAAATTTCTTTTGGATGGCGTCTGAACCAGGCAGTAGTGATTTCTTTGCGAAATCAGCCTGGCGTGGTGGCGATATGCGCAAGTATGATCCAATGCAACTGTATTACATTGGTTATGGCGCCAATGAAAACTCTACGACTCGTTACCGTCGCTATCCAGGTGATGGCACGCGTCCATTACTCCCAGAATATGACGTCGAAGATAAGCAATTCATGAATGTGCCAAATGAAGCCACCAATATCAAAATTGTCAGCTTAGACGACGTCACACTCATTTACAGCAACGATAATTTACTTTATCAGATCAAAGATAATGAACAATTCAAATCAGGTATGTTTGGCTTCCGTACATGGAAAAGTCACCTACGCGCCGATGATTTTAAAGTTTACCAATTAAAGTAATCTTAAATAATATAACCCGATTAAAGTGAGGTTTTGATGTCTATTTCCAGACGTAGTTTCATGAAAGGTGTCGCCGGAGCTGCAGCAACAACAGCCGCGTCAACATTGCTCACCAGTAATGCTGTTAATGCCGCTTCTGCAATCCCTGCGAAAGGTGAAGTGAGAAATATACTGCTGATCACCGCCGATCAGTTGTCCCGCCATGGTATTGGCGGCTATGGTAATACCGAGGTAAAAACGCCGACTATTGATAGCCTAATTGCCAAAGGTACTAAGTTTAATTCAGCCTATACCGCTTACCCGTTATGTGGACCTTCACGCGCTTCCTTCTGGACCGGACGCCTACCCCACCAAAACGGTGTACATGGTAATAATAGCCCGAATATTCCATCGACGATGCCAACCCTTGGACAGTTATTTAGTGATGCCGGTTATGACGCGGTACATTTTGGTAAACAGCACGATTTCGGTTCATTAAAAGGCTTCGAGTGTGCCGAGCAAATCGAAATCGAGATGGAGGCGACCGCTGCCTTCCCAGTCAACTATGACTCACGCGAAGATATCTATGCTGAACAAAAAAGTGTTGAATTTTTAGCTAAAAAGCACGATAAGCCGTTCATTATGGCGGTCGATTTTAACAACCCACACAACATCTGTGGTTGGGTTGGTGCGTTCGCTGGTGAACACGGTGATATTCCCGGGATCGGGCCACTGCCACCATTACGTAATAACTTCGAAAATCTTGATGATATTACCAACCGCCCGAAATCAATTCAGTACCTGTGTTGTGGCCATCACCGTATGCACCAAGCTTCACACTGGAATGATTTAAATTACCGTCAGTATCTGGCTGCTTATTATCACTACACCAAAATGGCCGATGACAGTATCACTAAGGTACTTAACGCCTTAGCTAAGTCTGACGCAGCCGACAATACTTTGATCGTATTCTTTAGTGATCACGGGGATGCCATGGGTAGCCACAGACAAGTCACTAAGATGAATTTCTTCTATGAAGAAGCAACCAATGTGCCATTTGTAATGACCGGTCCTGGTATTCCGAGTGGTGGCGATAACACTGATTTAGTGTCTCTATGTGACCTTCTGCCAACATTATGTGATTATGCAGGCATCGAAACTCCTGTCGGCTTATATGGCCGCAGTGTATTACCTCTGGTTGCTGGTGAAACACCAAGTGATTGGCGTGATGCAGTCGTCAGTCAATGGTATACCAGCCGTGAAACAACAATTGAACCATCGCGTATGTATCGCACTAAAACACATAAATACACAGTTTATCAAGAAGAAGGCGCAGAAGAATTGTTTGACTTGAGCAATGACCCAGGTGAACGTCAAAACCTCGCGAATGATCCAGCACACAGCGTCCTACTCGCTGAATACCGTGACAAGTTTATCAATTACACCCACGAGTACATTGACCCATTCAAAACTCAAGCGGTAAGCATAGATCCACAATGGCGCGCCCATAAACCGGGTTACCCAAACCATGCTGGTGACTGTTCATTAGAGGCTTACTTAAAAGAGAAGGCAGCAAAGTTAGCCGCAGAAGGTAAAACTGGCCATTCATAAGTTAATATAAAGAATACTATTTAAGCCCTATCAGTGAATGCTGATAGGGCTTTTTTATCGCAGGTAAAAAAATACCAACCATGAAGGTTGGTATTTATCGTTATAAAATAATAGAGATTATTTTTTTACACAAGTAATCAATGGTGCTTGCGCTTCAGTGTAATTATTTGCTGAACCACCATTTGCATAGAAACGAACGACATTGAAGTTACCATCGTCAGGAAGGCGAGATGCACTACCGAAAGGTATTTTATCTGTGCCACCAATAGGCCAGCCATACACAGGTGAAATACCAAATGTCGGGTCATCAGAATCAGTGATTAAATCTTTGGTTAATCGAATCATCGAGTTCGTACTACCTGTTGGTGGGATATTACCGTCAGCAGCATATGAGTTCGAGATATAACCTTTACTTCCAGCTGTAAACTGGCTAATAGGCAAATGCCAATCACCACCCGTTGCATACAAGTTACGGCATGAATTTAGCGCCAGTTTTTCACCATCAACTATCTGTGAAAATTTAGCCCAATCAAGGCCATTAGCTGTCATGGTTTCTGACGCATTAGGTATATCAGCACCAAAACCAGCATCAGCCTTTAACGCAGCTTCAGCAACAGTCAATGGACGGTGATAAACAAACGCACCAAACGCAACTTCACGGATAGGTTCAATCGCACGCAGGGTTTTGTTGGTAGCATCAAAGTATAAACCACCTTTTACCTCTGCAAAGTCAGCAGCTGAAACACATTTTTGTCCATATGAAACAGTGTCTAAACAGAACTGTACTGATTTACCGACAAAGTTACGCGCATCAACCGCAACCGAGCCATCTGCAATCCAATCATAATCATCAATAATTAAATTACCATTAGTATCATTTGTTACGGCAGCACGATTACCAATGGTATAGGTTGTACCTGTACCTTGCGATATAGGAGTCAAATCACCAGCAGGACCCGTTTGGTCAGTTGTATCGACCATCCAATTACCAGCGGTATTCACATCGCCATCATAGCCATGAACAACAGCAACTAAGGTATTGTCATATTCAAGCACACCACTTAATTCGATCCCCATAGTGGTGACATCAGTAGAGCAGGCTTTTATACCCGGAGTACCTAATAGTGTTTCAGGTGTTACGCAGAAGCTAATTATTTTACCTACATCAGCTTGTGTTAACGGATATTCACAACCTTGTGCCGTCGTGCAGCTAGGCTGATCTATGCCACCAACATTCCAGTTACCTAGTGAGTCACCTTCAGATGCTCCCTCATCCTGAGAGTAAGTGTAACTACTTACTAACGTTTCGCCGACTTCAGCGACACCGCCAGATTGAACATTGGCCGCAACATCTGCAGCAACGGGAACCGTTTCAATCTTTTTGGTAATTAATAGATCGGCTGAACAAGCTTCTATACCATCCGTTGGTGTACCTGTGGCTGATATAGGTGTAACACAGAAAGTTAAATTCTTATTTTCATCTGCATCTACCGCTGTATATGTGGTAGCCGTTGCATTAGGGATTGGTGCACCGTCACGGTTCCATACTCGTCGCGACGTCCCCTCTAAATCACCATCAGTATCAACAAAGTCATAATTACCCGTTAATACAGCCCCAACAAAACCGTTGCCAACAATCACAGTATTTTCAGCAACCGGAGCTGAGCCAGCAATCGGCTTAACAGGATCTGTTGCTAATGAGCATGTTTCGTCACCACGCACAGGCGTTGATTCCTGAGTGATAGGTGTTACACAAAACTTAACCGCTTTAAGTTCCGTCTCACTTGCCAGCAAAGCTAAGGTGATTGCATCGGCACCAGCAATGAGGGAATCATCAGCATACCAAGTAAACTCTGTGTTACCTTCACTTGCATCAGAGTGAGAGTAATCATAACTCCCCGTCAGGGTCTCGCCAACGTCAGGCGTAGTATTGTCTAATTGTACATTGTCAGCAACCGGGGGTTCACCTAACGGCTCATTTACCACTCTCGGATCACTACAGGCTTCTTCACCTACTGTGGTATTAGTGCCTTGAGCGACAGGCGTAACACAAAAACGCAGACTGTCACCGAGTAGGTCATAAGTTAAATCAATTGCTTGCTCGCTACTTAATTCAGTATCAACAGCATCACGCCAGCTATAAATACTGTTGCCTTCTGGTCGTGCTGCAGGGTTTGGATCGAAATATTGGTATGCACCTTGTGCAGTCAAGCCAACATGTAATGCAGGGATTGTTACTTCACCCTTAATAATCGGTGGGTAAATATTGTTATCGTCTCCAATATCTTTATTATCTTCTGCGCCGCAGCCAGTCAGGAGGGCGACAATGGCCAGCGCCAAGGTACTGTATTTATAATTCATATTATCCTACTCTTTCAGAATTATTGTTGACGATTAAGATATTACCCACTCGTCCACTCAAGATATGCAATCAACCAAATTAACTTGCAAACGCTTTCACTTGCTTACTTTAAACTTTCAGCATTAAGTTTATCGCGATTAACACGCTTTCCTAAGCTTTCAATATTGTTTTTGTGAACTGAGATGCGAAAGCATTCAAAAGGAAGGTATAGATCAATAAATAAAAAAGCACCTCTATTGAGATGCTTTAATTAATCACTGTCTTCCGCTGAAATTAAGCTTTATTAAGCTGTATTTGCACTGGAATACCATCTTTACAATTAACAGTGACGACCGTTTTAGAGCCTTTACGAACGGCACTCACGTTATCGTTATTTTCAGCAAGTTGCCATCCCCCCCTTAAGGTGACAGAAACAGGAACCGCCTGACTTAACGTATGTGGTTCCATATTCAAATCTGGATTTGCCACACTCATTGCTAGCTTGTCGCCTTCTCCTTTGACCATCACGACAGCGGAAGTACTGATAGAACGTACATATTCATCTGACGAGCGCATAAAGGTAAATGCAGTATAGCCCGTCACCCCAGTGGCTTTATCACGCACGATATGCGCCACACCATCTTGACGAATAACCTCATAAGGACGGCTTTCAACATCGCTCATTTGCTCTGCAAGTTCAGCCATCGATTCCGGCGTTGCATCTAAATCAATGATGTATTCATACTCAGCACCACTTGGTGCTTTACCGTGGTCAACCCAAGCTGAAGCAAAATTGCCGAACGTAGGTTCTTTGGTCATGTTATTACGTGATTCTTGATGTTGACGACGTACATTTACCTCGCCACCTTTTACCACATAATAACCATTACCCATGCCATCAATTAACCAATCCCCTTGTTGTAATTGCTTCTCGTATGGAAATTCAGTCACCAATTGACCATTAACATACAGTGGCTGAGTTTTATCTGTTAGACCGTATTGGAACAATGTCGTTTCTGTTGGATATTCACGGTTACCATTAGCAATATTTGATCCCACTAACACCATGCGGTTCTCAAAGCTAAATACCGATTTTTTCATGGTAAAGCTAGGGTCGATAAAATCAGGCCAACGGGTTGGATTCTCTAAAGTGAAACCAAATGCACCATATTTACCTTGTAAATCTGTCGCGCCATTAAAGCGTGATTCATTCACTAACATCATCGTATGCTGACGAGGAGAGTCTAGTTTTTCCCACGGTAAATGTATGGTTGTAGCACCCGGCATACGATTCCAATCCCAACCGTGTTGATCATAACCAAATTGTTTTTCAGTGCCCCATTTTTGGATCTGCACCGAACCATGACTTTGATAACGGCCATAACGGTTAGCATTATTATAAATTTCTGACGACCATACATAACGGTTCCAACCTTTCATGGTCACCATTTTTTCACCATGGCGATAAATCCCCATAGCAGCATAGTTAAAGGTATAAGCACCTTGTGGATGTTCTTCGGCTGTATAGTTATTGGCTAAGTCGCCTTGTTTACGTTTCGGCTGATCAGCAACTAAGCGTAAGTAGGCTTGCGCGAGTTCTTTATCTACACCTGTATCATCAACACCCGCCTCAGCTAACCAACGATAACCTTCAGTTACTTTTTTCAATGAAACATTAAAGAAAGGACGACGACCATTAGTACCCACACCAGGGTTCGGGTTACTGTACACACGCGCAGCTAACATGACTTTCTTCAAGTATTCACGCGCAGGTTCACTTAATTCAAACTCAGAACCGCGTAATAAATACGCCACATGCGCGGCATTTTTAAATGCCGCAAATGAATAACCGGGATAGTTACCTTTATGACGGAAAGCAGTACCATCTGGGCGGAAACCATCGCCATAACCAACCGGGGTTTGTTCCATGTTACCGGAAATAAACTCACCAAATTTACGCATTAATGCGACCTGGCGATCATCACCTTCTTCCAGTAATAACATAATTACATGCGCGTGTGCCAAGGTATTATAATAATCCATGTCAGAGCTTTTTGGCCCGACTTTCATATCAAAACCACGCTCTTTAAATTCACGCGAAAACCACAGCAGTGCATCAAACGTTGGCTTTAATAAATCAGCATCACGTAGTGGCTGCTCCATTAGTAGCATAGACGAATACCAACTACGACCGACATAACCCCAGTGATGGGTTGCCACCATTGAACTACCATAAGCAAAACCTTGATCAAGTAGGTGCTCAGACATCAGTATGTACTTGTCTAACATTTCCTGGCGAATACTGGCATCGTCAGTGTTGTTCCATACTTGCGCAACTTTCTCCATCAACTCAACGTAACTACGTACTGAACCGTAACCCTTCACCAAAGCTTTGTCTTGTGGCGTTAGGTGTTCTTTCTGATAAATTGACCCCTGATTTTTAGTCGTTACATGTTTACCACTAATAACGCCATCTTCTTTTTTTAAGCCATAGCTATCATAAGATTTTCGGATTGATTTGATCACCTTATTCGTCGCTTTAAAATCATCAAGATAAAAACCAATTAAATCTGCTTTAATACGTTTTAATGCAGCCAGTTCGGCAGCCGTTGCTTTTGGTAGCTCAGCTGGCAAACCATAGTCAATTTCAGGTTTTGTGATAGCCGTTTTTACTTGTTTATCTGACCATTGGTAACGGTAATCATCAATACTGACCATTAGACGGTCAACAAAAATCTGGCCTGCTTCAGAAGCATTTTCAACCGTTAACGTTAACCCGCTCATCTCTGCCGATGTCATCCCCTGCATATCGCGGTGGAATGCCTGACCAGGCGAGCGCCAGCCAGTGAAATTAAGTTTCATGCTGAATTCACTGCCGGAACCAAATTTAAATTTAAGTTCAGCATCACTGGCTTTTTCATTGTAGATCCAACCAGAAAATACTGTCCACGAACGACGGCCATGGGCGGCAAACGCTTCTTGAGGGCTGTAATAATTAAAAGTTTGACCGATTGTTAAGCTATCACCTGGTTGCCAGTCCCACTGCAGAGACTGCTTACCGTTAATCGCGCGTTTATCTGTCAATTGAATAACCGATGTTTCTGACGCGCTAATATAATCAGGCATTATCGGCTCTTCAAAAGAAACGATTTGTGCTTGTAGTGGATTATGCGGTTCCGCTTTAACAGCAACCTCTTCCGTTGCAGCTTTAACCGATGCAGCAGGTGTTTCTGCCATTGCACTTTGACTAAACAACAATGAAATCGCTACAGCCAATACTTTCTTTTTATTCATGGTTACATTATTAATCATGCCATATTCCTTTTCAGTAACCTGCTAATAAACTTAGCAGGCTCTTAATCTTGCAAATTAATCGCTGAAATTAACCTTGAGTTAATTCAAGTTTGATACCTTCGGCGCGAACTGTAGTGACTGCCAATCGTGTATTACCGTCTTTTAGGCTGGTTAACTTAACCGAATTCGGTAACGTATTACTGGTTAGCCATTGCCCTTTTAATACAATTTGAGTAACGACTTCGGCGGAAGCATTATCTTTCCAATCATTGCGCGAATAGATACTTACTTCTTGTTGCACACCGTTTGCATCATATTGACTGTCATCTTTGCCTTGATAAAGGTTCAGATCAGGATTAACAACGTGCATCACCAGTTGTTTTTTATCTTGCGTCGCCATCACCATAGATGCTGCATCAACCGAAGCGATTAAACGGTCATCTAAATTGGTGACAGGATTAAAGAAAGCATAACTACGGGTATTAGAAGCTCGGTCCCAGACAATATGGGCATTATTATCTTGTTGTTCGATAACAAAAGGGGCCGCAGTTGCTGATTGCAATTGCTCAGCAAACTGAGTGGCTCGCTGGACATTGGCATCAATCAAAACCGAGTAGGCATAATGACCATCAACAGGTTTAATGCCATGATTAATAACCGCGGTGGCAAACTTGCCTTGGGTTGGCTTGCTATTCTTTTGATTGAATGACGCTTGTTCAACAACGGATAGGGTGATGGTATTATCATTACCAACAAAATAAGCATTGTTATCAGGATCTAATAATATCTGCATGCCCTTGTCTGTCGCTTTCGATGTGTAGGTACCAGGTGCTACAATATCTCCATTTGCGAGCATTTGGTCGCTATCTTGACGTAACGCATGTTGGAATAAAGTAGTATCAACCTGATGCTCTGCATCTTCGGTCTGAATACCACTACCGAGGGCGACAATGCGATCATCAAAGAAGAACACCGATTTATTTGCTGCAAAGCTAGCGTCATATTTAGGATGACCTTGTAACTTCATTGCAAATAGTCCGTTGTCACCGTCACTTAATGCACCAGAGTAAGTTTGTTCCGACATTAACATTTCTTCTAAACCACTAAATTTATCCACATTCAGTAATTTAGCTTCTAGATCTGCGATAGGTAATTGCACTGCCGTTGTACCTGGCCAGCGATTCCAATTCCAACCATCGTGGCTGAAACTACGCGACTGGCCATCGCGATCCATGATCTCTAATTGACCGTAGTTAATGTAACGGCCATATCGGTTAGCATTCGCATAGCTTTCATGACTAACAAGGTAACGGCTAAATCCGCGAGCGGCAGCAACCCAATCATCACGGCGCTGAATACCAAGATTTGCAAAGTTCATCGCCCAGTTACCGGTAGGCGATGCTGATGCATTGATACCTTGTTGCTCAAGATAGCGAGAAAATTTATCAGCCTTTGGAGTTAAGCGTAAATAGGCTTCAGCCATGTCAGTATCAATCGCATTTTTACCATCGATAGAACCGGCCATTGCCATGTGTTCAAACGGTTTTAGATCAATATCTTGCTTGCCATCAGGATGACGACCAATCACCGACATTAAAATTAATCCGTCATTACTGTAAATTTCAGTCATGGCAACTGCATTTTTCAATACTTTATGTGCTTGTGGATTAATGGCATAGGAAGTACGACTCAGCGCTTCCACTACGGGGGTTAACCCTTTAAGTGCGCCTTTAGCATAAGCAGGGTAATGTTGTGCGTGATGGAAAACAGAACCATCTGGTTTAAATCCGCCACCGAGTCCTTTGGAGTTATTAATAGAACGTGATAGCCAGAAGCTAAACTGACTTAACCATGCTGATTTGGTATCGGCATCAGGCTGCATTAAAATGCTGTACAACATGCCCCGTAATTGCGTATTCATCACATCAACATTGAAATTCGTCATTTCTGATTCAGGGCGATAAATACGACCTGTACCAGCAAACCACGCCATCATATCGCTTACGTCTTTCGCCAGACCATTGCCTGAGAGTAGATCGCGATTATAATAATGTGCTTGGAACAGCGCGCGTAAGGTGTAACCAAAGTGATGAGAAGTACCAACAGCACTACCCGATTCATAACCTTGCGTTAATCCATAACGTGTCAATAACAGATACATATCAGTCAGTTCTTGCTTTTCAGCTGCGCTGATATCGGAATGCATTAATTTAGCAATGGCGAACATGAATTCGCCGTAATCGCGCAGTTTGATAACATCAAATACAGTATCGAAACCACTCTCATTGAGTAAGCCTTTATTAATGCCTTTATCTAAAAATATTTTTAAACGATTACCATTATCTAATGGCTTACCGGTGACGATACCATCGACTTCAAGCAGTTCGAAAGTTTGATATCTACTGCGGATATCAGCAATCGTCATCGATTTTAAACGACCATTGTCTCCACTGACAAAAGAATCCAGCTTTGCTGTTATGCGACTAACAGCGGCATCGTCTAGACTTACATCAGTTGAGCTAACATCTGCATCCATCAAGAAATTGTTATAGCGATAAAGTGCCAACCAATGTCGATTTGGTGCAACGTCGGCAGCCAAATTAACAAAAGGAACAACGGCATCACGGGTTGGCCAACGTGGGTCAACGGGAATACTCATCATCATTTGATCAAAATAGATCGTTGTCGCATCCAATGCTGCAGGTGTACGAACCTGCATGAAATTCATGCCTGTTACCGGCTCACCTTGCATATCTTTAAATGGGATGATCAACTGACGCCAGCCATCAAAATCGAGGGAAATATCGAACCATGTTTGATCAACACTATCGGTACCAAAAACAAATGTCATTTTTTGCTGTTGTGCGCGACTGTTATATACCCAAGTGACAAATGTACTTTCGGCTTGATCGCGGCCATTTTCAACGAAAGGTTTGTAACCAATCGCCTGATTAAAACTAAGCATCGAACCAGGCTGTAACTGCCAAGCAAGACTCTTTAAGCCATCTTTACGAAAGTTATTCGCAATCTGTATTTGGCTGTCACTAGAAGCTTTGATAGTGTCAGGCATGCCTTGTTCAAAGAAATACATTACACCGGCAGGTTGTAGATAAGAATCATAGTCAACCACACTCGTATCAGCGTTATTACAGCCCATTAACCCTGTTGTGCCCATCGCAATTGCGAGGCTAATTAATTTTTTTGATTTCATGTCATTTTAATCCAAGTAAATAGCACTAATTAGAAAGAGTAAACAGCGCGGCCATAGAGTAAATTATTCTCAGTTGAGCTGTCCCAATTATGCTGAACACCTAGACTCCATGTCATGCTGCCATTGGTTTCCCAAGTCAGATCGACATAAGATTCGTAACGAACATCTTCATTCTCGTTAATACCGACAGTAAAGCTATCACCACCCGATAGCAGTGTTGCCGTCGTCGTGAGATCCATATCTAATACTTCAAAATCAGAACGAATACCGGCGCGCGTTTGAAATGCGCCAATTTTGGTGTATAAACTATGCGCAACTTCTAACCCTAAACCTAATGTCAATTCTTGATAATTTTGCTGTTCATAAGCAAGTGCCGCAGCTGAACCACTGCCATTCTCGCTATAGCCTTCCGCTCTTATGTGGGTATAGCCCGCAGAGAGTAATGGTAGGATAGAAAAATCATGCCAATAAAATGGACGAATAAGGTCAACTTCAACAGCAAAGTTATAACTATTGTAACGAGATTGTGTATTGGTTTTTTGCCCTGTCATTAACTCACTACCAATACTGCGGTTAGCGGTATTGGAGTTCCAACCAACGACACCGCGACCTGATAGGTAATAATCGTCCAGTGTTTGTGTGCCATAAATAGAGGCTTGATATGATTCAACTTCTAAGTCGTTGTCATACATACGCCCTTCGGAATCAATGTTTTGATGACTAAACGCGACACCAAGGGTCGTGTTTTTTGATAACACTTGGTCATAGCCAATAACAAAACCAGTAGAGCTTGCATCAAAACCGTCATAGCGATTTGCACCGTCGCTAGTAACATAAGAGGTACTATCCGAACCAAGATAAGATGCCCACATAGAAGATCGAGCCGAATCGCCAAGTAAAAAATCAGAAGTACGCTTCCGAATTGATTGCGTAAAAAGATCTTGTGCCATCATGACGTTATAAATATTGGCACCGCTACGATCAGGGGTCAGCTCACCCGCGAGTTTCGCTGCCTTTTCATCTGTATCCGCGGCAGCAATAAGGGCGAGTAACTGTGTGTTACCTGTCGCTAACGCCTGAGCTTCCAAATGATTTAATACATACACTTCCGTTGAATCAGCGCCACCACTGGCAGCTGAATTACCCGCTGATGCGATCTGTGGCTGTATTGCATTCGTTAATGCCGCATTTTCAGAACTCAAAAAGTTAGATAATAACTTATCATTCAGATTATTCTGCAATACGCTAGCTTGTACAACAACAGTACTTGCCATCGTTAAAATTGCAGTAGAGATAGCGAAACTTACTAACGACTTCGGTCTTATTTTATTGGCATTATCTACAGCCATGATCCTTCCCTCATATGATGTTCAATCACTTAGATCGTGTTATATACCTTAATGATGTAAAATATTAACCTACCTTACGATGAGCTTCATTATACTTGCAAAAAACACTTTTTAAGTGATCAACCTATTACTTTTGTATTAATTGATCTTTTTTTTGGTTTCGTGACAAGTCACACGAAAGAATATGAAAGCGTATATATAATAACTCTAAATCGATGAGTTCAAAGAATCAAATTGCGGACCAATTATATTGAGTGTGCTTGTTAGGGTTGTAAATGGAGATAATGAAACAATGTTTATCGAGATAGAAAATTATATACGTAGTTTTTCTAAACCGGGAAAAATACTATTCCCCGTTGCGGTAGCAAGCCTCATAACAATGTCCAATGGAGCAAATGCTTCTGCGGTAGGTCAGGCTTTTGACGACATGATGAGTGGCTCACAAGTATCAGCAGTATTGCTGAATCATGGTAAAACCACTGAAAAATATTTTAAAGATAAAGACAAAAATATTGACGGTATGGATCGCCAACATGAGTGGGGACAAGCACTTGGTTTATACTATAGAACGGGGCGAGCACAACTTGGCAATACCCCAGTTAAAATGAACATCAACCTAGGTTACAGCTATATGTTTAACCTATCATCGGACTATCCAGGTGATACGCACAACTGGAATGGCGGTGAAAAAATATTTATCAGTGAAGACTGTTTCTGGTCTGGTGGCGAACCAGGTAAAGGCCAATATAAATGTAACGACAGTGCAGGTTACGGAAAACTAGCCGTTGCTAACATAAAGTTTGACTGGGGTAAAACCAGTACAGAGCGTGGCTTTATTAGAGTTGGTGATGGCTTCTATAATACCGGTATGATCACTGCAGCGAGTGATGATGACGCGCTACTGTCAAGTTACCGCGGTATTATGGGACAACAAGCCTGGGGTGAATATATTTTCGATGGTGCATTTGTTACTGGGTTTATGAAAAGTAATGGTGACAGCATGGAGGATCTCAAAGGTAATTCTAACTATTATGATCCTGACCCACTCACTTATGATAATTTATACACTATGCGTGTGCGCAAGAAATTTGCAGATAAAGGCGGATACCAAGTCGCTTATGGCGAAGCAAAAGACTATTTACGTCGCTCTCACGCTAGCGCCTATTATAATTTAAAACTTGCTTCTCAAACCAATTTATTCATGCAAGCCCAATACTATTACAACCGTAAAGCCGGTGATTTATGGGATATTGATGTTGATAAGGGCCTCGCAGCTTACGACGAATACGCCTCAGCATTATCATACGAATTTCGTTTAAGACAAGGTGGCCTTGAATTCTTATACGGTTTTACCAAAATCAATGCTCCACGTGAAAACGGCAGTGGTAATGGTTCATTTAGTTATGGTTTTGGTGAAGCCAAAGGTTATCTAAAATTACCAACCAGTGGTAATTACCATGGTTTCCGTCGTGACGGCGAAGAAGCAATGGTCGTCGGTAGTAAATATGACTTCCGTAGTTTCGGAATGAAGGATTTGTCCCTAGATTATCGCTATCACTGGGGTAAAGCACCAATCAACTCTAAAACCAGTGGTGAGATTGAATTCGGCAAAGAAAGTGAACATGCAATCACAGTGATCTATGAGCCAAGAGAAGGCATGATGAAAGGATTTGTGTTCAACCTAAAACAAGCATTCTATCGTCCAGATGAAACATTGGCTCAGATTCAACCCGGTGAAATCAGCGAAAAAGGTGATAAAACAGCAACTAAGTTTATCGTCAGCTACATGTTTAACATTTAATTAATCAGGTTAAATAAGCTATATAATAAAAAGCAGTGATAATTAGCACTGCTTTTTTGTCACTATAATTTACTGCAGTAGAAATTAAGCCCTGCTTATCTGCTCTTTACTGTTACCAAAGAATAGTGATTTAATCTCGTGTGGATGACCAACACCTTTAAATTCAACTTTCCAAACTTCACCATTATGCGCAATTTCGTGCGGATAGTCAGGTAAGGTATTCGCTAAAATAGCTTTTATCATGCGCATAGTTACAGCATGTGTGATAACTAAGATAGCATCGTTACCGCCAACAGCTAACTCAGCAAAAAAAGGCTGCAAGCGTTCAACGATCATTGAGTACGATTCCCCGCCTTCTTCAGGAACCCAATTCCAACGTACACTGCGATCGTGACAATAGTTTGGCTCATCATCGAGTTCTGCATACGTTTTACCGGCATACTTGCCTAGCGCTTGCTCTGTCACTCGAAGCTCATCTGTCACGGGCAATGAAAATAGGTCAGCAAAAGGCGCTGCGGTTTGCTGAGCTCGACTCAGAGGTGAGGCGATCAACTTATTAATGTGATGTTGTTGATTAAACTCTTCTGCAATTGCTTTCGCATCGCAGTGGCCTTGCGCTGTCAACGGGAAGTCAATTTGCGACGCTAAGATGTCAGCAAGGTTGGCTTCACTTTGCGCGTGGCGCATAAAATAGAGGGTCGTCATTTAATTACTCCAATAATTCAAGCTAATTTTAGATAAAATGGCTGACGTCACTCGCAAATCACTTTCGAAGTGAAAGTAAACGACAAATTTAAACCATAACAATTATCAATAACGAATACCAAGAAAATAACGATAAATGGAGAGAATATTGATCTACTTCTGGTAGAGAGGTTTTATCAGTGCTTTGAATTGCAGGCACAAAAAAAGCCTCTTTCTCTAATAAATAGTTTTCGATTCAGGCTTTCATTGTTTGTTGGCGAAGAGAAAGTGAACGGCTTTCTATAAACCACAACCCGCGGCATTCGGCGGACTGGCCGCTTGTCTTTTTATAAAGAGTCTGGCCGACTGAACTACCGCTCCCTACAATTTGTTGTATCTTTGAATTTCAGGCACAAAAAAAGCCTCTTTCTCTAATAAATAGTTTTCGATTCAGGCTTTCGTTGTTTGTTGGCGAAGAGAAAG
>NZ_JASJHF010000236.1:0-4240 GCF_033791185.1 Moritella sp.
AGGTAAAAACACCTCGATAGATGAAATTATTATATTATCAGGTGCGGTTAATCCAGCTAATAGCGTTATCGAATCTTACAAACCTTTGTCTTATGAAGCTATTATTCAACTGCAACCTGATTATATATTGGTTAGCGATCGAGATTTCTCACCTTATGGCAGCGTTGATAAATTATTAGCCGATTTCCCCTTATTAAAGGCCACGCCTGCAGGTTTGAAGGGACAAATAATGGCCGTACAAGGCAGTGCATTGATAGGTGGATTTGGTCTTGAAAGTATAAAACTGGCTAAAACGTTACAACTTAATTACGCCCAAGATCAAGATTGAGGCAAACATGTTAACTTCCACTTTTTTTCAAGCAAAGCATTCTAAAGTATTAATTCTGAGTGGCGTTGTGCTGTTGTACATTGCGGTCGTGTCTTCAATCGCAGTTGGGCCAATGGATATCACCTTGGCACAAAGCATGAGCGCCTTATTGCCATCACAATACCATGTTGATTTACCTGCGCATGTCGAGTTGGTCATCCAACAAATACGCTTGCCTCGGACATTATTGGCATTGAGTGTAGGTGCTATTCTGGCTATTTGCGGCACTGTCATGCAGGGGTTATTCCGTAATTCATTGGCAGACCCTGGCATTATCGGTGTCTCTGCGGGGGCATCTCTTGGTGCGGCGATTGCAATCGTCATGTTTGGCTCCCTTGCTGAGTTGTATCCGACGTTGTTGCTATTCGGTGCAGTGCCGCTGTTCTCATTTATGGGGGGGGCGCTGACGACTATTATCGTTTACCACTTAGGTACAAGTAGTAGCAGTACTTCAGTCACTATGATGCTGCTAGCTGGTGTGGCGATTAGTGCACTGGCAGGCGCTGGACTTGGGTTAATGAATTATTATGCCGATGACCAAGCGCTAAGAGACCTTTCATTATGGACTATGGGCTCACTGGCGGGGGCTAATTGGATGGGGATTGGATTGTCATTTATCACCCTTATTGTGCTGTTTGTTGTGTTTTATAAAGACGCCAATAAGATAGACGCATTATTGCTTGGCGAGTCAGAGGCCAAGCACCTTGGTATTCGTGTTCAACGCTTAAAGAAAAAGCTAATTTTACTGACGGCTGTAGGGGTCGGGGTGACGGTTTCATTGTCTGGCATGATTGGTTTTATTGGCTTAATCGTCCCGCACTTAGGCCGTATGCTAATAGGGCCAAGGCATAAGATGTTATTACCTGTGTCTATGGTTATTGGAGGATTACTGTTATTGGTGTCTGACATGCTTGCTAGGACTGTTGTTGCACCTTTGGACATGCCTGTCGGCATTGTAACTGCGTTAATTGGCGCACCATTTTTTATGTATCTATTAGTTAAACAAAAAGGGACGCTAGCGTAATGGGTCATGTAATAGATCGCGCAATAAAAAACGTAATGTCGATGCACAATGTCACCTTAAGGTTTGGCAATAAAACCGTGTTAGATAAGGTCAATTTAGGCTTTAATGCCGGTCAGCTCACCGCTATACTGGGTCCTAATGGCACAGGAAAAAGCTCTTGTTTGAAAGTAATGACGCAAGAATTACCGCTAAAAAAATCGAAAAATTATGAATTAAGTTACGATGATTTAACTTTATTTGGGGAGTCTGCAGGCAACTGGCAACCCAATGAGTTGGCTAAATCTCTGGGTGTATTACCACAATCAAGTAACTTAACGTTTAACTTTAGCGTGCAAGAAGTGATTGAGTTAGGTGCTATTCCGCTAACTATATCACCGTCACAACGTGATGAGACAGTAAAAACGATGATGGAAAAAGTGGGTGTTAGTCACTTAGCTGATGCTCGGTACCCCTTGTTATCAGGTGGTGAAAAGCAGCGTGTTCATTTGGCAAGGGTGTTGACACAACTGTCCTTAGGCGGTGATAAAAAAATGTTATTACTTGATGAGCCAACGGCAGCATTGGACATCGAATATCAACATAAAGTGTTAATATTAGCAAAGCAATTGGCGCAAGCTGGTGCCGCGGTGATCATCGTCATTCATGATTTAAATTTGGCATCGCAATATGCTGATAGATTAGTTATCTTGAATAAAGGCCACGTTGTTGCTGATGGTTCGCCCGCTGACGTTATTACAGAGCAGAATATCAGCAAGGTGTATCAACATGCTATCACCATAATGCAGCATCCTGAAAAAGGTTACCCTGTGGTGTTGTAGTCACTTTCTTATTCTAACCAAATAAAAATATGGCGAGGGATTATAAATCATTCTCGTCATTAGCCACCCCTATATCTCCTTGTTCATTCGTTAGTCCTCTTAAATGGAACAGTGGAAACAGCGCTAACTTGACGGTTAATCTGGCCATAAAATTAATATTGTTATCGCTTGATGCTGTTCTTAAAAAATAATACAACAAAACGGCCTAAATTCAAGGTTATAGCCATATGTGAACATGATCACAAAACAAGTGAACGTTAATCATGTTTATTGGTTATATAGGTTAATAACTCTAATCGTTAAAGTGTACACATGTTCGCTGAATATGATTGGAAAAGCGCTGATATATGGTGGGATCTACTGATTTCATTATATGTTGATATTAACTTTCGACTTTAAATTATAGACATCTAGCTCATCAATTTTTCATTGTCAATGATATTTACAGTGTTCATGACAGTATGTTTCATATTTGTGTTACCTTTAACACTGTTGAAACAATGTGTTTACATCTCCGTGGGGGCAGCTTAATTTACTAAAAGAGTAAGGCTAATTAATTATAACTACTGATAAGTAATACCAAATTAGCTTTTACTTTAATAGGAATCTTATAAAACACATGGAGTGTAAGTGATATGAGAACAAGGTATGCAAAGTTAGCGCTAACAATAAGCTTAGTGCTTAGCTCCCCTTATACAATCGCTGGGGGATTCCAGCTTTCAGAACATTCTGCTGCAGGTATTGGCCGTGCCAATGCTGGTGAAGCTGCCATCGCCGATAGTGCTGCGGTAATCGCCAATAATGCGGCGGCAATAACTCGATTTAATTCGATGCAAATATCAATTAGTGGGGCTTATCTTGTTCCTAACGTAAGGGTGACCGGTAATGGTTCTGATGAAGGCACGAACAACCAGTTAACCAATAATAATGTTGTCGATAATGTATTGGTGCCGAGTTTATATATTGCCGCTCCGATCAATGATTCATGGTCATGGGGTATCGGTATTTTTAGTGATTTTGGTGCATCAACTGAATATCCAGATGACTACCTTGCAGGCTCAATCGCTGGTGAAACAACGCTAGAAACGCTGAATATAAATCCTAATATCGCCTATAAACTTAATGATAATTTTAGTATAGGGTTGGGGGTTAGTGCTGTATATGGACAAGCAAAATTAACCCGTACTTTAGGCATTCTTGCCGATGCTTCAAATGTCAATAATGGTACTAGTTTTGAACGCTCTGATACCGCTCAATCACTTGAAGGTGATGGGGTGGGTTATGGCTTTAATGCGGGTTTATTATGGGAACTCAATAATGATCATCGTTTCGGTTTAAGTTATCGCTCAAACGTTGATATTGATATGGAAGGTGATTACTCCACGTTTACCCAACCAGGGTTGATTGCCAAGGGTGAATTAACATTAAACCTACCAAGCATTGCAGAGTTTTCTGGTTTCCATCAAATTTCAGCACCTTTTGCGCTGCACTACAGTGTTGTAATGACCGGCTGGGATGTGTTTGAAGAGATTAGTGGCACTGTGGATGGCCAAGAGGTGCTACAAAAGGATGAGAATTTTGAAAACTCATTTAAGTATGCGCTTGGCGCCACATATGATATTAACAGCTCTCTCAAGTTACGTGCGGGTATCTCATATGATGAAACACCGAATGTAAATGATGTCAGTATCAGTTTACCTGATTCGAATCGAATGAGTTACAGCGCAGGCGCTAGTTACAGCTTTAACGATACTAACAGTTTAGATTTCGGTTTTACCTTTGTGGATGTTGAGGAAGTAACCTTTAGCGAAGAACTTAGTAGTGAACTTCCTGGTGTAAGCTACCAATTCCGTTCTAAAAGTGATGTTTATATTTATGCTGTTCAATACAATCTCTCGTTTTAACATCACCACATTGGATTAATACAGATAATACAGGGAAGAAATATATGTATGGATTAAATAAAACAATACTCGCGACGTTAATAAGCGCAGGAGTGCTCGTCGGTTGTAATAGTGAAGAATATGATGA
>NZ_JASJHF010000237.1:0-15736 GCF_033791185.1 Moritella sp.
ATGCTGAAAGATAATCGTTTTAGCATCCTCAGGAAATGTATCAACCAAGTTAACTATGTCTAAACCATATTTAGGGTGAAGGTTTAAGAAGTTTTGCTCGGCATTCGTTAATGCCGTTTTTTTACGTAATATCTGTGCAGGGATCTTTAACTTACCCATATCATGGAATAAGGCACCCATGCCAATGGTTTTGATTTCATCTGCATCTAATTTTTTCATTTTTGCCAACAGCATTGCCAGCACAGAGACGTTCAACGAATGATAATAGATGTTTTCATTTTCTTTTGTTTCACCCATTAAATGTAAAACGATATGCTCTTCTTGTAACAGCGAGTCGACCATATTACCGACGAGTTGAGCAGCCTCATCAATAGCATTAAGTGGACGACTAGACAGTTTACTCATCACTGAACGAACCTGAACAACTGCAGAGTTGAAATTTTTTTCTGTCTTAGTTATCTTTCGGCGATGGCTTTTTAATTTTTCAATTCGATTCTGCTTCGATTCCCAGAGTTCACGTCGCATTTTTTCTAACTCAATAGTAGAGATATCAGAAGATAACGTGGTTGAGTTGGCATTCGCTACTTGTGGCGGCAGTAAACCAGTGTCACTACGTTGTGGATATACAGTCACGTGTGAAACACCAAGTTTACGGATAAGTAAAAGTTGTTCTTGAGATTCAATTTTGAAATTATTGAACATGAAAGGATGATCGCACCAACCCAAAGGTAACTTTATATAATTACCGATTTGGATACGATCAACAGATACTTTAATTCCACTCATAAGAAACCAATAAACAAAACAGAAGCGGCATTTTAGTAGAACACTGGATTATTTAAAAGATGTTTATACGGTGTGAATAAAAAAATAACTTTCAATATTGATTTTCATCACAGATTCATTCTCACATTGATTAGATATTATCATTCTGATGTATTGCTAATAGGCTATATAAGCAACTAATTATACAACCTATTCTCTCTATAACACTCAGTGAGCGAGATTCCAGTCAATACATTGCTGCAGAGTAATACCAGCGCCGCCGAATATATCCAATGCACTGCCGATGGTTAAGTCGACTTTACCATTTGATAAATCTTCAACCAATGCTAAGTCAGCAATGCTGCGAGCCCCCCCAGCGTAAGTCACTGGAATAGAGCAATGCTGGCCTAATAACGTTACCAATTCTTGATCGATACCATTTTGTAAGCCTTCTACATCAGCTGCGTGAATCAAAAACTCAGCGCAATGCTGAGCAAGTTGATCTAATGTTTCGGCATTAATAACGGTAGTTGTGACTGTTTGCCAACGATTAGTCGCAATATTCCAGCCTTGTGCTGTTTTTCTGCAGCTTAAATCTAAAATTAGATGTTCTTTGCCGATTAATGCTTTTAACTGCGCTAACTTTTCCCAGCTAAATTCATCGCCATCAAATAAATATGAGGTGACAATGACATGCGATGCGCCCGCCTCAATGTATTTCGCAGCATTAGTTAAATTAACGCCGCCACCAAATTGTAAAGCTTGCGGCCATGCCGTTAATGCTTTTAAAACTTCGCTTTCATTATTTGGACCTAACGCAATGACATGCCCACCACGTAAGTCGTGCTGACGATAAATACTTGCGTAATAGGCTGCATCATATTGGCTAATAAAATTAGTCGCAGCACCTTGATCATTCAAGCTACCACCAACGATTTGCTTTACTTTACCTTGGTGTAAATCAATACAAGGACGAAACTGAGTCAAAACAACACTCCTCTGTTTAAAGACTAAACGATCAATTCCTGATCATGAACCACATTACCGATAAATTTTGGTTTACAGTATAACCACAAATTATACTGCAATTTCACTCTCGACTTTGTTATTTTTCACTATCCGTATTTTCATTATCGATAACTATAATCGCACACCATCAATACAGCTACATTATGCTGCAATATGTCTCACACTCGATATATAACAATACAACAGCTTAGGTTAACTAGTGTAATAAAGTGTAAACGACCTAGTCATTAAGTAGTGGCAACGGTGATAATCGCGCACTCAAATTTCTACCACATAATAAATAGCTAGGATATAACAATGAAACACGACGGGTTTACCTTAATTGAATTGGTGATTGTCATCATTATTTTAGGGATTTTAGCCGCAACAGCTGTACCCAAGTTCATTAACTTACAAAGTGATGCTCGAATATCCACCTTAAAAGGCGTTGAAGGTGCGATATTATCAGCAAACAATATTATTTACAGTAAAGCCGCAATACAAGGTATTGAAAAGAGCAGCGGAGCTATTGCTACAGGTGGTAATTCGACGTTCACTTCAGCAAACAGTATAGAGACAGTTAAAGGTAATATAGTCATGACGCCCGATAACTTAAGAAAAGCCATGACAACATCACTTCATATTGTGGAGCCACTTGATGCTGGTAGACCACATGCTGATTCAACTGTTTACCTATCTATCGACTTTACGACGACTGAAGAGATACAAAACAGTAATTGCTATGTTGGCGTCGCCAATGACAGCGAAAATGGGAGTCTTTATTTTACTAGCCATATGACCGGCTGTTAACAGCTAACTGACTAACATATCAATAAGCTATCGATATCGATAGCTTATTGATAACCAAGAATTACCGTATATATACTGATGCGGGGATATTCGCTACAAGATTCCATCTGTATTGGTCAACGACTTGTATAGCCATATCGGTATTAAGTCGCGTATGGATAATTAAGTGTTGGATAGTTGGATAGTTGGATAGTTGGATAGTTGGAATAATAATACTGCAGAAACTAAAACGCCATCTATAAATAGATGGCGTTAAATTTTGAATTCCTAGAAATTAGTAACCTAAATGTCTTGGGTAAGTAAATTTTGTATTATATAAATCACCGAAAACAGGAGTTGCAGGTACTGAATTTTTCATAGGTCTCACCTTCTAAATCATAATCAAAAATTGAACCACATGGCCCAGTTGATCTCGGTTCCTTGGAGGCGGTTTAACGGACTCATCCTTTGAGCATTTTTATTTCTTCTTTGTCAGAAGATGTGACCAATGTAACATAAAAAAACCATAACACAAGCTTTCATTTGAAACCCATCACATAATCAAGCAAACAATGTAGACAAAGTAGACAATGCACTAAGGTTAATAAAAATGTTTAGTGTGCATTTATCAAAATGACTTCTACATATTACGGCGATATTTACCCCCGATGGCATACAACACATCAGTCAATTGAGATAGACTTGCAAAAGGCGCGGCATGCATCAGTGCAGAAAAGCTATTATTATCTGATAATAGTGTGGCATTCATTGCCATCAATGACATTTCACCCTGTGACTTATTTTGCTGCTTAAACTGTAACACTCCCTCTATTTGCTGCCTTTTTTTAATATCGCTGCAACGAACCAACTGCTTATCAGTCAATTTAACTGTGCCATGTTTATCTTCTTCTCTAGCCATGCAATTAACACCAACCATATCAAGCTTTGCGGTACTTTTTAATTTCTCATAATACATACTTTGCTGTTGTATCTGCGTACGTTGATAACCGGTTTCAATCGCCCCTAAAACCCCACCACGACGGGCTAAACGATTAAATTCACCATACACGGCTTGCTCAACAAGGTCCGTTAGCTGTTCAATGACGTAGCTGCCTTGTAACGGGTTTTGATTTTTAAGCAGTCCAAACTCTCGGTTAATAATAGATTGGATCGAGAGCGCACGATAAACCGAGTTCTCCGTTGGTGTAGTAATCGTTTCATCATAGGCATTGGTATGTAAGCTATTGCAGTTATCACAAAGTGCGTAAATAGCTTGCAAACTGGTTCTAATATCATTCAGGTCAATTTCTTGTGACTGTAAGCTACGTCCAGAGGTTTGGATGTGATACTTCAATTTTTGGCTACGTTCATTAGCTTTATATACCGATTTTAATGTTCGCGCCCATATTCGCCGAGCAACCCGGCCTATCACTGCATACTCAGGATCCATGCCATTACTAAAAAAGAAACTCAGTCTGGGTGCAACATCGTTAATTTCTAAGCCTTGCGCCAAATAATACTCCAATAAGGTAAAGCCGTTGGCGAGTGTAAACGCCAGTTGAGTGATTGGATTAGCCCCCGCTTCACCAATGTGATAACCACTCACTGAAACAGGATAAAATTTTGCAATTGCGTTGGTACTAAAATAGCCTTGCATATCTGCCATTAATTTTAGTGCGAAATCCAGTGAGAAAATACATTCGTTCTGGGCAATTTCCTCTTTTAAAATATCAGCTTGTAATGTTCCTCTCAGCTGATTGTAAGTGGCGGTTTTCAAGGCTGTATATCCCTCCTCCAATCCAAGTAAGTCAGTCATTAACATCTGCCCTGATATACCAAGTAACTTAAGCCCTAAACCGTCATGCCCTTGCGGTAGTTCACCACGATAAACAGGTCGTTGTTTCGCAGTAATATTACAATCTGATAAATACGCTTTAATGACTTTGTTGGCTTTACCCCACAACTTAGCTTGCGTTAAATATAACTCGACTTGCTGATCAATGGCGGTATGTAAAAACCAAGCCATCAATATGGGTGCAGGGCCATTAATGGTCATCGATACCGACGTACCCGCGTCGCAAAGATCGATACCGGAATACAGTACTTTCATATCATCAAGTGTCGCAATCGATACACCAGACATACCAATACAAGCGAATACATCGGGGCTTATGGCTGGGTCATGTCCATAGAGGGTATTCGGATCGAATGCCGTCGACAATCGAATCGACTTTTGACCTTTAATTAAATAATGAAAACGTTTATTGGTATCTTCTGGTAACCCTTCTCCGGCAAACATGCGCGTTGGATCTTCATCATTATGCTTTGTCGGAAAAACGCCTGCGGTATAAGGAAACTGGCCAGGACAATTTTCATTAAGCAGAAAAGCGGTTATGTTATCCCAATGCTGTTCGTTTGGTTTGGCTATATGGGGGACCACGCTACCACTTAAACTCACAAAATGGTCTCGATGTTCGCCATACGATTGCTGAGAAGCGATGCTATCAACGCCCTCCTCAATTCGCTTCAGGGCTAACTCTTCATCGTCTCTAAACCAAGCAAGTAATGCCTGCCTGAGTGGCACAGAGATCTGAGCAAGCAGTTTGTTGTAGCGCAGCCGTAGTGGACGTAATAGGACTTTTAATGATGCATCTGTAACCAAGAAACTATGGCTGTCTAACTCGTTATCTACATCTGCTTGTGGATAGCGCGCTAATTTAGTGGGTAAACAAGGATCACCGAGGTCGCTTAACATTTGATAACAGCTATGTAGCTCCCGCACTTGTTCTATTTGTTGCTGGTTTTGATCAGTTAGATCTGCATAATGATTATAAATCACGGTTAAGTAACCCGGATTTTGTAACTGTAATTTACTTGCTGTTAACGACCAATCATAACGAGGGTAAGTGGTTAATATTTGTTGGTAATACGAGTATAAATCTGCCTGTGGGCTAAAAGGCAGCTTAGTGATCAAAAATGCGATAAAACGATCAAAACCATGATCATGATAGTGGCTTGCTACCATAGGGAAGATCGGGGGTTCATCGTCAGAATGCTGATGGTCCTGTTGGTTGAAACGCCATTGCTGCTGAACATCATTAAACGCATCTTCACTGCCTTGTTGATCCGCTTTATTCAATACCACTGCATCGGCAAATTGTAACATCTCTATTTTTTCTAATTGACTACTGGCACCATAATCCTTGGTCATCAGATAAAGACTGAAATCGACCATCTCAACAATAGCGCTATCATTTTGTCCAATACCCGCCGTTTCAATTAATACCAAGTCAAAACCTTGCTTGATTAACATAGGTACGCAAGTTTGTAATGCTTGGCTGACAGACACATTGGCTTGTCGGGTGGCAATAGAACGCATAAATAATCGGTCATGCGGTAAGGTATTAATGCGAATACGATCACCTAACAAGGCACCACCGGTTTTCTGCCAGCTTGGGTCCACTGCCAAATACGCAATCTTGATAGCTGGATAAAGCTGTAATAACGCCCGTAATAACTCATCACTAAAGGTACTTTTCCCTGCTCCCCCCGTCCCTGTGATCCCTATCACCAGCGATTTTTTTGAGTCTGATACCGCGTTTAATTTTGATACTGAAGAGAGGGAAGCCTTAGTTGGACTGGTTAACTTACTTTGCTCAATAGCCGTAATTAATTGCCCCAAAAACAACTCAGATGCAGGCTCGCCCGCCGAGTTTTTAACATTAAATTGGGCTTTACTTTTGGGTTTAACCGCGATTAAACGCTGTAATAAGTCACTAATCATCTCGTCTAAACTCAGCGGATCAGCACTGGTATAAACCCTTGACACGCCTTGTCCCTCGAGATCTCTGGCTTCATCAGAGGTAATCGTTGCACCGCCTCCTACAAATATTGCTGGTTTAGCGCCAACGTCAGCGAGACTTGACAATAAGTAACTAAAATAAGCATTATGTCCGCCCTGATAGGAACTCATGGCAATCGCATCAACATCTTCTTGCAATGCAGCGGTCACCACATCATGCACTGAACGATTAATACCTAAATGTATGACTTCAACTCCTCGCGCTTGCAGTAGCCGCCGAACAATATTAATGGCCGCATCATGACCGTCAAACAAACAGGTCGCTGTTAGTATTCGCAAGGGATACTTGGTTGAAGTCATTTTCATCACTCTTCACTCCATTTAAGGTATTACCACTTAATCAAATATTGCTAACTATCCAAAGCCAAATCAGTCATCAGCACAGCTAAGAATCGAGCAGCTTCGCCACCTGTAATCGATCTATGGTCAAACGTTAACGACAGGGGTAGTAAGGTATGTTCCACAATGCCGGACTGATGATCCCCCTTCTTAACGTAGGCCAGTTGCTGAAATAAACTTCCAGTACCGAGGATGGCGACAGTCGGTGGTATCACAATCGGATTGGCATATTTACCCACCATACTGCCAAAGTTAGATAAGGTGATGGTATTACCACGTAAATCGTCAGCGGCTATTTTTCGCTGTGATACCAATTCTTTTAGGGTATTAATTTTATCGCGCAGCTCTTGTGGCGTGTAGCTTTGAGCATCGCGGATAACCGGGACAAATAAACCATCTTGCGTGTCGACAGCTAAACCTAAATGCATGGGTTTAATGATCCGACGACCAATGGCGTGGCTATCATACCAAGCGTTTAAACTCGGTTCGGCCTCGCAAGCCAGTGCCATTGCGCGGACGAGCCTAACCGTAATATCGCCCTGTGCAAACCAAGCTGTAATATTAGCGTCATCATGAATGGTGACAGGCACGACTTCAACATGCGCTTGCGTCATGGCTTTTGCCATACTGCGACGAACGCCTTTCAAGGGAACTAACTCTCCCACGTCAGCAAATATTTTGACTACACGCTCTACGTCTGCCGCAGTAATAGTACTGTGTGCACCAGAGGGAGTGACAATACTTAAATCAATATTATATCTATGGGCGAGAGCTCGTACTGCCGGCGTTGCTTTCACGCCAATACTGCTACCGGATACCGATTGTGCCGTCTCTTTTAACTTGCCTTCAGATGTATGTAATTCACCAACTACTGAGGTCGACGCTTTAACTGGTTCAGGTTGGGATTTTCTGTCTGCTTTAGTCGGTAATACCGCCCCCTCTTCTGAGAACTCCACCAGCGGGTCACCGGTATGGATAATATCACCGCTTTGCCCATACAATTTAACCACCGTAGCGGACTCAGGACACGGGATCTCAACAATTGCTTTTGCCGTTTCCATCGACACCATTAATTGGTCTGCCGCCACCACATCACCAGGTTTAATGAACCATTCAACAATTTCAGCATCGGGTAAACCTTCCCCTAAATCAGGTAATTTGAAAATATGCATCAGAACTCCATGACTTTATCAACAGTGGTAATAATTTGTTTCACGCTTGGCATATAATATTTTTCCATTTTAGCCAAAGGCATTATAGTGTCATAACCGCTCACTCTCATGACGGGTGCCAACAACGTCATTAGTCCTTCTTCAGCAATAATGGCGGCAATTTCTGAGGCGACCCCACCACTTCGTGGCGCTTCAGAGATAATCACACAGCGTCCGGTTTTGGCTACCGAGCTTAATATCGTGGTTTTATCTATCGGTTTAATGGAAGCAAGATCAATAACTTCAGCAGATATATTACGTTCGGCTAGTTGATCTGCGGCTTGCAGGGTTTCATATAACATTGCCCCCCAACTGATTAAGGTCACATCCGAACCTTCTCGCAGGGTAAAGCACACATCTAACGGTAATGCTTTGCCATTATTGTCGACGGATTCAGTTTGTAATCGATAAATACGCTTCGGCTCTAAAAAAACCACAGGATCGGGGTCTCGAATAGCAGCAAGCAATAACCCATAAGCCCGCCCAGGAGAAGATGGAATAACCACTCGAATTCCGGGAATATGAGCAAAGATAGCTTCGGTACTTTCACTGTGATGCTCAGGAGCATGAATACCACCACCATAGGGGGCACGTAATACCATAGGGCAGGTTAAACGGCCACGAGTACGGTTACGCATTCGCCCGGCATGACATAAAAATTGATCGAATGCAGCATAAATAAAACCCATAAACTGGATTTCGACAACGGGTTTCATGCCCTGCGCGGCGAGACCTATAGCCATACCGCTAATGAGTGACTCGGCTAACGGTGTATCAATAACGCGCTCACGACCAAACTCTGACTGTAATCCTTCTGTCGCACGGAAAACACCACCATTAGCACCAACATCCTCGCCAAGTACGATAATATTTTGATCTTCAGTCATTGCATCAAACAAGGCATTATTGACTGCATCAATGAGTGTCATGTCCTTCATTTTTCACCTTCCTGTAAGATCGTGTTACGAACTTGCTCTAACTGGTCTAAATAATGATCGGGTAAGGTTTCGTACAAATACTCAAACATGGTGGTTGGCGATGCGGGTTGAATAGCAAGGTAACGCGCCACCGCGGCGTCAATTTCATCACAGCACTCTTTTTCTAGCTGTTCTATACCTGCTTTATCAATAAGCAATTCACTCATGAGTAACGTTCGTAGCCGAGTCATGGGTTCTTTCTGCCAAGCCTCCCCGACATCCTCTTCATTACGATAACGAGAAGCATCATCAGCCGTGGTATGATCAGATAAACGATAAGAAATCGTCTCAATCAAATGCGGACCATCCCCATTTCTGGCTCTTTCGATAGCTTCTTTAATCTTTATATAACAAGCAATAACATCGTTACCATCGACTTGTTCACAACTGACGCCACCGGCAATGGCCTTTTGCGCTAGTGTTGCACAACTCGACTGTTCATCGCGCGGTAAAGAAATAGCCCATTGATTATTATTTATAATAAATACTAGGGGTAACTGCCATACACCAGCAGCATTAACGGATTCGTAAAAATCACCTTTTGATGTCGCCCCATCACCACAAACAACCACAGCAACACGTGGTTCTTTCCTTAATTTCATGGCATAACTGATACCGACAGCATGACAACATTGGCTGGCAATCGGTATTGTACAAGGCATATCTTGTCGTGGTCCCTGATAGTCCATGCCACGTTCATCACCACCCCAATACATCAAGATCTCTTCCGGTTTTACCCCGCGAATAAGTCCCGCAGCGGTTTCTCGATAAGCTTGAATAAACACATCTTCTTCGCGCATCGCTTTACCAATTGCCGCTCCTACCGCCTCTTGGCCCAGACAAGAGGCATAAGTTCCAAGACGACCAGTCCGTTGCAGCGCAATTGCTTTACAATCAAAAGTGCGGGTAAATAACATCCAACGATAAAATTCAACCAACAATTCGCTACTCACACCAGCAACAGAAAAGTATTTTAACGATTCTGACAATAGGCCTTTTTCATCAAGATATTGGGTATAACCAATGTGGAATGTATGTTCAGTATGTCCAGTGTGTTTAGTCATAATCCGCTCCGGTAAATGGTCTGCTCAGTATCTTCTCAGCTAAGCTATTAGCAACATCCACTGTCGAGCTATTTTGCTGCTCTGCTTGGGTAAATATATCCAATAATGTGTCATACAAAGCCGCCAGTTTATGCTGTACTACATCTGGTTTGTTAAGGTAGGATATTTGTAATATACCTCCTGAATTTATAACGTAATCAGGCGCATATAAAATATCTCTCGCAGCTAGTAATTCCGTCATACTGCCACTTTGTAATTGATTATTGGCCGAACCAGCAATGATCGAGGTATTTAATTGGCCGATAGAATGGGCATTAATCACTTGGCCTAAGGCGCACGGTGAAAAAACATCACAATTGACCGCATAAAGCTCATCACCAGCAACAACATTGGCACCGAATTCATTAACCAACCGCTGCGTTGCCTGCAGGTTTGGATCGGCAACAGTTAACTTAACGCCATCATGGTGCAATAGCTTCGCTAACGCGTAACCAACATTACCCACCCCTTGAATAGCAATATGCAAACCAGCAAGTGATTCTTGCTGCAGTTTAAACTTCACCGCCGCTTTTATTCCGTAATAAACACCTTTTGCGGTATGTGGGGATGGATCGCCCGAGGCTAATCCCGCTGTGGTTGTGCACATAACATGCTTAGTTTGGCTGGCGATCACATCCATATCGGCAATAGTGGTACCACTGTCCATTGCTGTGATATAGCGACCGTTTAGACTTTCGACAAACCGCCCAAACGATGCAAATAATGCCTTACGGTCGGTTAAACTCTTTGGTTTTAGGATAACCGCTTTACCGCCACCAAAAGGCAGTCGGTTAATGGCGGTTTTATAACTCATACCAGCCGCTAAACAACAGGCATCTTTAACCGCGGCGTGAGTTGAGGGGTAATTAATCATTCGACAGCCACCAATCGCAGGGCCTAACTTGGTACTGTGAATCGCGATAATGGCTTGTAATTGCGTTTCTGGATCACGCCAGAAGTGCACATCGCTGAATGGATATTGTTCAGCCATGTCAAATAGATCTGTCGATTCTATGAAGCTTGCCATGAACGGTTCTCCAACCTTGGGTTACGAATACCTTGAAGACACACAGTTATTACAGTTTAAGTCATTGGGTATACAGGAGGTTACTCTATGGATAACTATAGACACGATACGCAACAGTGCCCATGACCAAACGCTTTATCGTTAGCAAAAGAGGTGTTGTGGTAAGTAGTATATTGCTAGTCGCTAAGGCTCAGCCGCTAATGATAAAGCCTACGACTCGTCAAGATAGAACATAAAACGGGAGAAATAAAACACCAAAATGCGGTGTTATATTTTGAATTTGGAGTAATAAGTGAATAAATAAGCTGAACATCATCGATATTGATTAAATTTTAAACTGTAAGTGCAGTATTAAATGAAATATATGCCCGCTGGGCTTCTAATATTACGGCAAAACTGTTCTACTTGTCACTAATCTAAATGAAATCTAATTTTCATCAAGTGTACATATAGCTTTACACTCAACTGTAACGCTTAAATATACTGGGAAAATTAATCACTAACTCGACAAGAAATTCGTTGGAATAAATAATGGCAACAGGTTCAAGAGCACAATTTTCATCTCGCTTTGGCTTCATCATGGCAGCAGCAGGCTCTGCTGTAGGTGTAGGTAATATATGGGGTTTTCCAACTCAAGCAGCCAGTAATGGTGGTGCTGTATTTTTACTTGTTTACTTATTAATGGTGTTTATTCTCGCTTATCCATTATTAGTCGCTGAGTTAACTATTGGCCGTTACGGTCAAGCGAATCCAATTAAATCACTCAAATCGATTTGGCCGAAGCAAAAAATAGCAGCAACCGGTCTCGGTATTGCAGGCATGATCGCAGTGTCTATGATCTTAAGTTTTTACGCGATTGTAGCAGGTTGGTTATTAGGTTCATTACTGTCACCTTTCTTTGCCCTTATCGGTCTTGATACCGCTGCAGCATGGGTTAATGAGTTTGGTACTGAACGTAACCTAGTGATGATGGTTATCTTTATGGTAATGACCGTTCGCGTAGTAAAAAGCGGTGTTACTGACGGCATCGAACGCTGGTCTTCTCGCTTAATGCCTCTTCTATTCATCTTATTCGCTTTAATGACAGCGTATATTTTAACGTTAGACGGCGCGAGTGAAGGGCTTGCAATGTATCTGATACCAGACTTTTCACACCTCAGTTCAGAGCTCGTGATCAGTGCTATGGGTCAAGCATTCTTCTCATTATCATTGGGCGTATGTGCGATGATGGTATACGGTTCGTACTTAAGTAAAGACACCAACATTCCAAAAACAGCCGCACACGTTGCATTACTCGATACTGGTGTAGCATTTGGTGCTGGACTGCTGATTTTACCTGCGATGTTCGTGGCACAGAAAAACGGCATTGAGATTTATGACGCTGCCGGGGCGCTATTAAGCTCTGATACATTAGTATTTACGGTGCTGCCGGCGATGTTTGATACCATGGGTAGTATGGGTATTGTTATCAGCATCTTATTCTTTATGTTAATGCTTATTGCAGCTCTAACATCATCAATTGCAATGTTAGAAGTACCAGTATCATGTGCAACCGAAGAATTAAATAAAGAGCGTAGTACAGTGGTATGGTGGATTGGCGGTATTATCACCCTAGTTTCAACCGTTATCATCTTCAACTTCGGCGACCTGTTTGGCTTAGTGATCACAGCAACAACTGTGTATGCACAGCCCATTCTTTCGTTATTGTTTGCATTGCTTGTGGGTTGGGTATGGCGTCGAGATCAGCTACTAAGCGAGATCAAGCAAGGTAACCCTGAACTAGAAGGTAGTTTATTCTGGAAGATTTGGCCTTGGTATGTACGTGTGGTATGCCCTGTACTGATTATCTTAGTACTGGCATCTTAACGGTAATTTAAAACTATCATTAAATACTTGTAGTTAAAATTGAGATAAAGAAATGGCGGCTAGCAGGCCGCCATTTTTATATCTGTCAGCAATATACAAATAAAAATCTATTTATCTAATTCATGTAAAACCAATTCTTTATAACCAATAAGACCAAGAATGTCTTCATTTTCAATCACTGGTGCATGGGATAGACCAAAACGCTCAAATAAGCGTGCACAATAACGAATATCCATTTGTGGCGGTATTGAAACAATTGGCTTTGCCATCACTTCATAAATGTTAACGCGATCAGGTGAGCGATCTTTAGCTAATACTTGCTTGGCAATGTCTGATAATACCAAAATACCATAAGCATCATGTTGATCACGCTTATTCACAATGATCACTTTCGCATCATTCTTTTTCATGGCATCAATCGCTTCACGAATGGTCTGCATACCGTCCATGCAAATATAATTTTGCGTCATAACAGCATCGGCTTTAATTGGATTTTTGGTCACAGTTCATTCTCCACAGTTTTAGTTAATTGACTAATTTGATGATTCACACCAACCGCATCTTCGACATCGATTTGTACTGCAATACCGGAACCAGGCTTTTCATCGAACCGCCCTACTTTATTAATTTCTTCTAATATATGTCGACTTAAATGTTCTTCAACAATAAATAATAAAACGTCACGCTGCGTTTCTAGCGTTAAACCAAAGAAGGTTTTCGATTGCTTAAGCCCTTCACCTCGAGCGTTATTAATAATAGTAGCGCCAGTCGCCCCCGCACTGCGCGCAGCATCCATGATCCCGTCAGTAATACCACCATCTACAAATGCGACGATTAATTTAAAATGCATTTTCTTCTCCAACAATTCATAAATTTAACTGTGATTGTAATAACTCGTAAACATGCGCTAGCTAGTTTGTTGCGACTTTTTGTCACGAGTACTGATCCATTGTGATATTTGTGCATACGCCATTACCGACATGATCGGAAACAAGCTTGCAAACGCAATCAAACCAAAACCATCTATAATCGGGTTACGTCCCGGCACCGTTTCTGCTAATCCTAATCCTAATGCAGCAACTAACGGCACGGTTACCGTCGACGTTGTTACACCACCAGAATCATAAGCTAAAGGAATAATTAATTTAGGCGCGACAAGGGTCTGTAATACCACCACCACATAACCTGCCATGATGTACCAATGGATAGGATCGCCAACTACAATACGATAACAACCGAGTGAGATACCAATCGCCACACCTAAAGCAACAGACAAACGTAAGCCCCAAATACCAATAGCACCACCGGAAACTTCATTGGCTTTAATCGCCACCGCAATTAATGATGGTTCCGCTATCGTCGTTGCAAAGCCAATAAAGAAGGCAAATAAATATACCCAATAATAATCTGTCCAAACTAACTCGCGAACAGTGTCAGGTAAGACTTCGATATTGTTCACGCTAGCAAGGAAGCCTGGGTCCGTTAATTGTTGTGCCATCAAACGTCCAAGTGGAAATAATGCCCACTCTAGGCCAATCAAAAACAACGATAAACCCACTAACACCCACAGAAAACCCATGAGTACTCGGCCGATATTTGGCAGCGGTTTACGAATAACGGCAAACTGGAAACCAAATAATATCGCCGCTATCGGCAGGACATCATGAAACGTAGTTACAATCGTCGCACCAATTTGGTTTAACATATCAATAAAAGTCATAACATCAACATTCCATAGGCCATGACAAAAATCATCGGATTAAGCGACGCTAAAGCGATAAGACCAAAACCATCAATCATCGGATTTCGGCCCTTAATCGAGGAAGCAAGTCCAACACCCAGAGCTGTCACTAATGGCACTGTGATGGTCGATGTCGTTACACCGCCTGAGTCATAAGCAATACCAATAATTTCAGGCGGTGCAAACATAGTCATAATTACCACTAGCACATAACCGCCGATAATAAACCACTGCAGTGGCCAGCCTTTAATAATACGTAATACACCGATGCAGATCGCAATACCAACGCTTAGTGCAACGCTCACTCTTAAACCTTGAGCGTATGCATCCATTGCCGCTTGTGTAGTGCCAATAAGATCACCACCGGAAGCGACTCTCGCCGCTTCAGCTGCAACCGCAATTAATGCTGGTTCAGCGATCGTAGTGCCAAAACCAAGACAAAATGAAAAAAGCAATAACCAGCCAACGCTGCCCTTACGCGCAAACGCATGCGCCATTGATTCGCCAATAGGAAACAAGCCTTGTTCAAGACCATGAATAAAGAAGGTTAACCCTAATAATACAAATAATACGCCAATAAGAAGCTGGCCGACATTCGGTAACGGTTGTTGAATAACCACTAACTGAAAGAATAAGATCACCACAATGATGGGAGCAAGATCCCTGATACTTCCCAACATAAATTTAAGCAGGGTTTTAAACGTATTAACCAATATAGCCTCCTTGATTCGATCAATAACGCGAATACTAGCGTACTGAAAAACCAAGAAATTGATTTAGATCAAGCTTGCTAAATATAACACCAAAGGTAAATGATTAACGTCAAATAAACTATGTATTAACTGAAATATAACAATACTAATGAATACAGAAGAGAAATTTTTTACTCATTAAAGCGTACTGCCGCATAAATTAATTCTAATTCGGCAACACTACACTCCTGCCATTGTTTAGGTAATTCACTTCCTAAACAATGCTCTAGCTCTACCGATAAATAGACGAAAGATAATGAATCGGCATTCAAGCTGTGAAAGTTTTCATCGGGGGA
>NZ_JASJHF010000238.1:0-7104 GCF_033791185.1 Moritella sp.
ATTTGAAACTTTAGTTTAAATATTAACCATTAATTTAAGATTTAAACTGAAATTAAAGAAAATATTATTAATGCGACCTAGATCTCTATATAATTCCGTTCCGGCCAGAACCATCGAGTTTAGCCACCTTAGTTACAAGCCGTCACCAAGGAAATGTGAACGACCCAAGGATTTGGACCAGCGTGACTGTAGCTTGCTATCAAGGTGACTCGTATGTTGTTATTGGGCGGACTGACTGGATTATGTTTATTCTAAAATACTGTTTTTCCTCTCCTCATATACCAATACACGTAATACCTATTGCAATAAAATAGCGATCACTAACCAGGTCTAAGTTAATCCCACAGGGTGTTAATTTTTCCTGCGTTTACTGCCATCTAAATTTTATTCCAATTGGTATGACACCTTCATTTTTATACATCTATTTTTAAGAACAGGATGAAATTATGCAGTTGTTAATTAGTTTAGTTGGTATTTTAGTACTGATTTTATGTGCATTCGCACTTTCTGAAAACCGCAAAGCGATCAATTGGCGTACCGTTGGTGGCGCATTGTTCCTACAAGCCGGTTTTGCCGCTCTTGTGCTTTATTCTTCTATTGGTCAAGCAATGCTAGGCGCAATGAGTAGTGGTGTTGCCGGTATTTTAGGTTTTGCTGATGTAGGTATTCAATTCTTATTTGGTGATTTAGCGACAGAAGGATTTATCTTTGCTATCCGCGTATTACCATTAGTTATTTTTATTAGTGCGCTTATCTCATTACTTTATTACCTTGGTGTGATGCAGTGGGTGATTAAAGTGATTGGCGGTGGTATCCAGAAGTTTCTTGGTACTAGCCGTGTGGAATCATTAGCGGCAACAGGTAACATCTTTCTTTCGCAAGGTGAATCACCATTATTAGTTAAACCATTTTTACCGACCATGACGCGTTCAGAATTGTTCGCCGTGATGACGGGTGGTATGGCATCGGTAGCTGGCAGTGTGCTGGGTGGTTATGCCGGTTTAGGTGTTGAAATAAAATACTTGATTGCAGCAAGCTTTATGGCGGCGCCAGGCAGCTTGTTAATGGCTAAATTATTAGTGCCAGAACAAGAAACTGTCTCTGAAGTTACTGACATTGAAATGGCAAAAAGCGAACAAAGCAACGCGATTGATGCTTTAGCTGCAGGTGCGATGAATGGTATGAAAGTTGCTGTGGCAATCGGTACTATGTTAATTGCATTTGTGAGTGTGATAGCCATGGTAAACGCTGGTTTAGAAATGGTGGGTAACTGGGTAAGCATTGAAAACCTTACCTTACAAAGTGTATTAGGTTACATCTTTTCGCCATTAGCATTTATGATTGGCATACCTGAAAATGAAATGCGTATTGCTGGTTCATTCATTGGTCAAAAAATGATTTTAAATGAATTTGTTGCTTTCATGGACTTTGCGGCAGTTAAAGATACTATCTCTGAACACAGCCAAGTGATTATCACATTCGCATTGTGTGGTTTTGCTAATATTGGTTCTATTGCTATCCAAATTGGCTCTATTGGTGTTATGGCTCCAGAACGCCGTTCAGATGTGGCTAACTTAGGCTTTAAAGCTGTATTAGCTGCAACATTAGCTAACTTGATGAGTGCTGCATTAGCGGGTATTTTTGTTAGCTTGTAATACGCTATTGACGCTGCTTGTTGGTGTGTTCGGTTAAGTTAAACAGATTGGCATATTTTGAATCTCATGGTTTGAAGTATGCCTTTTTTTAGCTTGTAATGTCTTGCTGTTGATTAATTCCATCATAACTTAGTAGTTTTTAATTACATTTTTCAATGCTAAATAACAAGGTATTTTATTGTTCAATAAAGTGATCAACCTCGCATCTAAAGCCTAGAAATATTTAATCCATTATTGTTGATTTAGTGCTCTGTATTGTTTTTATTTTTCCCTGTTTACCTGTATCCTGCGGCCTCTAATTCAATCTGAAAAATTGATTTAATCTAATTATATTTAATGCAATGCAATGCGATGTAATTTAATGTCATGTAATCGAACTGAAAGGTAATCCGTTGAGCGTTTATAAACAAATGTCCTTAAAAAGTAAGCTACTAATCACTAGCTTTACAATTATTGTGTTAATGGTGCTATTTATGACTATTAATCTGAGTAATTCGTTGGCTAGTATGAATAAGGATATTATCGATAAAACCTCGACGGCGATGGATCAGCAAGTGATTGCCAGACTGAAATCGGAAGCTGATAGCTTTGCGCAAGAAGTCAGTGGCTTTATGAATGAGTCTTACAAAACCCCATTAATCGTTAATAAAATAATTCAACAGAGTATGTTGGATGACAAGCAATTGCTTGATCGTGAATTGATGAGTCAATTAGTCGGTTCTGGCTTGGCTGAAAATACCAATTTAAGTTCGTTCTACGTGCAATTCGAAAAAAATAGTTACGATAATAATGACCGTTCATACTTAAATTCAGATGCGTTACACACCGTACCACAAACGGGTAGCCTAGAGATTTATTGGTTCAAAGAGTCTGAAAATACGTTAATTCAAGAACAAGTTGAAGATCCGAACGAGAAGTATCTCGATGGCAAAAATGAATTTGGTATTCGTGAAGCGGAGTGGTTCCTTTGCTCGAAAGAGTCTTTACAACCTTGCGTGATGGAACCTTATCTGGCGGAAGTCACTACCGGCCATTCAGAGATGATGACTAGTTTGACGGTGCCGGTGATCCATAATGGCCAGTTTAAAGGACTTGTTGGGGTCGATCTTAATTTACCTGTCTTTAGTCAGATGACGGCAGACCTGAGTGATAAATTGTATCAGGGGCAAAGTAAAGTCACGCTATTGAGTTCGTTAGGGCTGATAGTCAGTTCGAGTCATTATAAAAATAAATTAGGTCGCCCATTAAAAGAAGCTCACAGTGATTTTGATGGTAAATTATTAACTTTGTATAAATCGGGTGGTTTTTTAGAAAAAAATGGCATTTATTACGTTAGTTTACCGATCTCGATTGCGGCTGCTAACACCACTTGGTCAATATTAATTGAAGTGCCTAAGAATGTGGCGTTGTCTGCTCGTGATGAGTTGACAGAATTAATTGATACGATTGTTGCATCTATCGTAACTCAGCAAGTCGTGATTGCCTTGATTTCATCGGTGCTTGCATTATTGGTCATGTTTGCGTTAGTGGCGTCAATTGTTAAACCGATTAATAGGTTAAATAATGCGATTAAACGTCTGGCCAGTGCCGATGGTGATTTAACGCAAGAAATACGTATCGATACTCACCAAGAATTAATTGAGTTAAGTGATAGCGTTAATCAATTTACGCATAAATTACGCGGGATGATTAACGCGTTAAAATCCGTCAACAGCAAGGCGCAAAGTTTGTCGAAAGACGTGAAAGTTATCAGCGATAATACGCGCCAAGCGACGGGTTCGCAGCAGGCTGAGATCATCAGTGTCGTTACCGCGACCAATGAGATGTCGACGGCGGCACACGAGGTATCTCGATTTGCTTCTGATGCCGCGGATAATACTGCCAAAGTACGTGATGAAGTTAGAGGTTCAAGTCAGTTATTAGCGGATTCGGTGGCGATGGTTAAATCATTGACCGAAGACATGCAAGCTGCCACGGTTTCTATCTCAGAGGTTGCTTCCCGCAGTGACGATATCAATAAGATCATTGATGTGATCCGCGCTATTGCACAGCAAACTAATTTATTAGCTCTGAATGCGGCGATCGAAGCTGCGCGTGCTGGTGAGCAAGGCCGTGGCTTTGCCGTTGTAGCTGATGAAGTTCGCAGTTTGGCGTCTAAAACTCAGGCGTCTACAGAAGAAATCAATAATATGATTAATGCGTTGCAACTTGGTGTCAATTCGTCGGTTAACATTATTGAACAAGGCGCAACTAAAGCCAAAGAAACCATGCTCAAATCGCAGTCGTCTTATGATTCATTACACACTGCACTGCAAGATGTCGACCTGATCAGTGATGATATTAACCATGTAGCGACAGCGGCGAGAGAACAGAAAGCAGTGAATGAAGATATTAATCGTAATCTAACGCTGATTGGTGATGAGTCTTCCGCATTGGCTACGATGGCTGAAAATAGCGCTGAATTAAGTGATAAACTGCAAGGCGAAATGAATGCAGTAGAAAATCAGTTAGCTTTATTGAAAACTTAATCATAAGCTTGTGCTACTGCAGTCTCGAGTCAAAATAACAAAGGCCCACTTTAACACTAAGTTGAAGTGGGCCTTTTTTGTAAGTACTGCCTTATTCTTTCTTGCATTTGTGCCGCAGTTTATTGCCATGGATTACCCACACAAAGCCCTTTGATTTATCTTTTTAGGCATTATCTTTAATATTAATGCCATGATCTGGTGTCAATTTAGCGCTAAGTAAATAAGCTTAATCTCTCTAAAGCTGTTTTTGACCTTTATATCATATTGACTATAATTAAAACCCAGTAAGTCACCTACTTAGTGGGTTACTAACTTACTTCCTTCCTTGGTAGGTTAAGAAGGGTCAATAATGCAATTTATAAATAATTATAGAGGCATTGCCATTTTACTCATCGTGTTGATCCATGCGATTGGCACGATTAATCATGATGACTCTGCTATTTTGTTGGGTGTTGGTCTGTTGCTTGATAATTCGACCATTCTATTTGTTGTTGTTGCCGGTTATTTATTCTCTTCATTATCGACCAATTTTGATTACCTTAAATTTATAAAACATAAGTTTAAGATAATTATCATTCCTTATTTCTTCGTTTCAATTCCGGCTGTTTTTATTTATATGTCAGGGCTAAAAGATAGCCATTACTGGATTGATATGAACTGGTTTACGAGCCTAAACGTGATATATCAATACTTGTATTTAATGGGGTCGGGTGCACACCTCGTGACGTTGTGGTTCATACCAATGATTATCCCGTTTTATCTGTTCAGTCCCGGCATTATTTATATTAAAAACAAGCAGTGGTTAGATGCTTTCTTTGTACTGTCATTGATTCCGGCACTGTGGTTCGGACGTCCGGAGTTTAGCGAAAATAACCTCATCTGGAGCGTGTATTTTTTACCCGCCTATCTATTTGGTATGTTGCTTTTTCAGCGGCCACGTATTTATGAAGAGTTAGCCAAGTACAGTGGCTTACTGTTGGTCGGTTATATCGTTATTTACCTTGGGTTATCATGGGATGCAGCCTTTAGCTCATCGGTAGATTTACTGTGGAAAATAGTCTTGTCCGTGATCATGATGGCGTATTCTAAGCGTTATTTAGCCAAGAAAAACAAATGGTTGAATATGTTTGCCCGTTTAAGCTTTTATTTATTTTTTGTGCATGGCTACTTTATAGGTGCTATTCGCATGCTGCATAGCCAATATTTTGGTATTGAAGTATCTGGATTATTTGCAGCGTCCGCAAGCTTTGCCACCACGCTTATTTTATCGTTATTGTCGTTTGTAATAATTAAATTGATTCTGAAAGATAAATCAAAAATATTTGTCGGTTTATAAATGAATGTATGCAGCGAGGCTGAATACTGTTTGAAAGTATTGTTTAGCTATCTTACTGCGATATCTGTATAGACCGCTTAGCGGTAGAGGCGCATATGTTTTTTAACGACTTAAGACGATTTAAAGATAACATCGCGATAATTGATGCGGCTAGTGGTAGGACTATCACTTACGCTAATCTTGATCATCAAGTAGGCATATTAACTCAGCAACTTGGTGATAATAAAGAATTGGTATTTATTGAATCGAAAAATACTATCCAGTCGGTGGTGTGTTATTTAGCCTGCTTAAAGAGTAATAAAGTTGTTTATCTTGCCGATGATTTTGAGAGTGAAAAATCCATTCAACTTATTAATAGCTATAATCCGAACCTACTTATTAACGGCCTAGGTCAGATTTATCATCACTCACAATCGAGTCATTCATTACACCCCAACTTAACTTTGTTGTTGTCGACATCGGGCACAACAGGTACCCCAAAATTTGTTAAATTAAGTACGGACAATATTCAGTCGAACACGGAGTCGATTGTGGAATATCTGCAGTTGAATGAGGACGATATTGCTTTAGCACATCTAAAGTTGCACTACTCTTATGGTTTATCAATATTACACTCTCATCTGCAAGCAGGTGCGTGTACCGTATTTACAGCACACAGTGTATTAGACGCTGGTTTTTGGCATGACTTAGTGACGTATTCAGCGACCAGCTTTGCGGGTGTGCCTTATACATTTGAAACCTTGTTAAAGACCGATTTTGATTTTAAACAATACCCGACATTGCGTTACGTCACCCAAGCGGGTGGTAAGCTCGAGGGTTATCTAGTCAAAGAGTACGCCTTGCAAGCGCAGGCTAATGAGGTCGAATTCTTTGTCATGTATGGGCAAACTGAAGCGGCACCGCGGATCTCTTATCTGCCACCGCACCTGACTGTTGACTTTCCAAATACCATCGGCCGTGCTATTCCGCAGGGCGAGTTAACGATTGTTAATGAACAAGGTTATGAGATCACTGCGCTAGATAAGGCGGGGGAGCTGGTTTATCGGGGCCGGAATGTGATGATGGGTTATGCCCGTTGTGTTGCTGATTTAGCGGGTGATGAGACCCCTGCGATGTTGTTAACAGGTGATATTGCTTGCCGCACTCAACATGATCTGTTTTATTTAGTCGGTCGTACCAAGCGGTTTGTGAAATTGTTTGGGTTGCGGATAAACCTAGATGATGTGCAAAGCTTTGTTAAAAAGCTGTATCCCCAAAGTGCGGTAACCGGTAACGATGACGCGATTATTGTGGCATTGGAAGCCACCAATGAGTATGTCGATAGTACGCTTTTGTTAAGCCAATTAACGGACTACTATGCATTGCCGCATGATAAATTTATTATTACCCCATTTAATGCAATTCCACTGCTCTCAAATGGTAAATATGATTTTAGAGCGATTGCGGAAGACGTTTACAAAAAACCGACAGTTGGTTTTATCCAGCGGACACTGCGCTCTATTTCAAACATTTTAGAATTAGATGAAAAAGAATGGGAGAGTATTAGCGATTTATTTATTGAAGCGTTAAGTTTGCATGAACTATC
>NZ_JASJHF010000239.1:0-4067 GCF_033791185.1 Moritella sp.
CAATTGGGTTCACAAGGTTTATTCTTTATTATTGCTGCGGTAATGATAGTGTGGTTTATTATTTCTTTGGGGTTAGAAAATGTCGGTCAAGTGAAGGCGCATACCATCGCGGTGACCATTTCAAACCAAAGAGAAGCTGAATTAATAGCCGAAAAGCTAATATCGCTATCCGGTATTAATGAAGCTGTAGTAGTATTAGAAGAGCAGGTTGCTTATTTAAAAGCGACTAAAGATTTTGAAATAGACCAGGCTTTGAACCTGGTTCGTGAACAGCACAGGAGCTAGCATGGCCAGTCGTGGCGTAAATAAAGTAATTATTCTTGGTAATTTAGGTAATGATCCTGAAATCCGCTCATTCCCAAATGGTGGCGCGGTTGCCAATCTAACGATTGCGACAAGTGAATCGTGGCGTGATAAGCAAACTGGCGAACAGCGTGAGAAAACTGAATGGCATCGTGTTGCTGTATTCGGTAAGCTAGCTGAAATTGCTGGTGAATACTTACGTAAAGGTTCACAGGTATACATTGAAGGCGCATTGCAAACACGTAAATGGCAAGATCAAAATGGCCAGGACCGTTACACAACTGAAGTTGTAGTACAAGGTTTTAACGGTGTAATGCAAATGATTGGTGCTCGCCAAGGCGGTCAACAGCAGCAGCAAGGTGGTGGTTATAATCAACAACCACAACAGCAGCAGAACCAAAATGCAGGTTGGGGTCAGCCACAACAACCTGCAGCTGCACCGCAACAGCAAGGTGGAGGTTATAATAATAGTAACCAACAGCCGCAACAAGCACCACAACAGGCTCCACAGCAGCAAAGCTATGCTCCACAACAGCAAGCACCTGCAGCAGCGCCTCAAGCACCACAGCAAGGTTTTAACGAACCATCTGCTGACTTTGATGACGATATTCCATTCTAGATCATGGAAGAGTCATTCGTTTGATTGTTGAGATATAATGTATGAAGCCCCGATTTTCGGGGTTTTTTTGTATTTGCGATTGAATGTTATTGATAATTATTCATGCTGAGTGTTCGTTTTAATATTTTTATTGTGTTAACCCCTCATGCTATTAGTTTTTATATGTCATTAATCGCATAATACAGTAGAATAATTAACTATATCGGCGCTATTTTGTCGTTATCATAATCTGTGTGTTGTCATGGAATTCTGATATAGGGATGTATAAGAATATATGAAATTTACCAATAAACTAATTGGTTTTATTATCTTTTGTGTACTTTCATCGGTCGGCGTAGTGTTACTCGGCGGTGCGGTGAGTTTACGCGAACTCGCGATTGAAACTCAAAAACAAAATATCTCCCGTCTGATTGATGTCATGGATGAGCAACTCGCGATGGAAGATAGCGAGCCGCGTTTTGCATTCTGGTTACCTGAGTTATTGCGTGCCCATTCAGTGCTTCAATTAAGTGTTGAAAAAGAGGGTATCGTCAGTTATTACTTTGATGCCAACACTCCTGATACCTATGGTGTTACATCCTTCCTTAAAGAATATAACTTTGAATTGCGATCGAACAGTGATTTCACCGCGAAGGTGGTGATGATCTCGCCGTTTTATGCGATGGAATACCCTACGGAATTATTAACCGGTGTCGGGACTGGGTTAGTGATTGCTTTGTTTGGTTTAGTTATTGCGATTCGGTTACTTAAAAAAGGCATGCATGGGGCAGAGGTGTTGTCGCTTCGCAGTTATCAGATCCTCAATGGTGACCACCTCAAAGTCGCTGTTGGTGGTGAATCTGAATGGCCAAAGGCAACCAGCCGTGCTTTTGATAAATTGATTGCCGATCTCGAAGATACTAAACAAGAACGCAGCCGCTTTGACTCGTATATGCGAACCAATGCTTTTGTGGATGCGTCAACGGGGATTGGTAATCGTGATTTCTTTTTAAATCAATTAGAAGCAATGTTATCAGATCCTGGGGTCATTGCTGGTACGGTGATAAAAATTGAACTGTATGAGTTATCACAATTAAACTATGATCATGGCGTCGCTGACGTTGATGAAATGGTTAAGTCGGTCAGTGAGTTACTGAGTAAATTTATCGACCGTTTTACTGGTTCTGTCCTGGCTCGTTATCGTGGTGATCAGTTTACTATTTTATTACCCAGGATCACTGGTCCTGAATCCGAAATTGTGATGAAGCAATTATATAAGTTGTTAACCAGAGTCAGTTTATCGACGCCCGTTGATTGTGATGAATTATTTTATACCGGAGTGGCAATTTATAACTACGGCGAAGGTGCGGAAGAGGTATTAGAAAACGTCGATCAAGCTTTAAAAATAGCGGTGCTGCAAGGCAGTTCTGGTTGGTTCCTATATGAGCAAGAAGATCCGTTCCCTATGTATGCAAAAGGGACGGTTAAATGGCGTGGATTATTCGATAAAGCCTTTAAAAATAATGCTTTTAATTATGAGTATCAGCTAATTTTGAGCATGAAAGACAAGCAGGTATTAGGGCATGAAGTTTATCCAAGACTGAAAGATGAAAACAATGAATGGGTGCATGCGGGGGTGTTTTTACCGATGGCGGAGAAATGTGGAGTATTAAAGCGCATTGACCGACTGACTGTGGAACGGGCTATTTCGAGTTTAGAGCAAGATGAACCGATTACGTGTGGTATCAATTTAGATATACAGAGCTATTTAGATAAAGGTTTCATGCGCGCTGTTTATTTAGATGTCATTCGTTTACCGATGAAATTACGTTCGATGCTACATTTTGAGATCCATGAATTTCAAATTAATCGTAATTTAGCCATGTTATTAGAACCGGCGAAAAACCTGAAAGCGCTCGGCTGTTGTATTGTTGTTGATATGGTCGGCCAGGATGTGGTTGATTCTTCTTATATTAAAAAGCTCGGTGTTGACGTTATTAAGATCCACCCGAGTTTAGTGCGTGATTTACATAAGCGCCAAATTAACCAATTAGCTATCCGCAGTATCCTCGGAGGCACTGTCAATTTAGCGACTAACGTGATTGCCGTCGGAGTTGAATCGAAAGGTGAGTGGGATGCTCTGAATAAACTGGGTGTTTATGGTGCGCAAGGTGATTTTTGCAATAAACTCAGTGTATTAAGTGAGTCTCAAAGTTAGTTTATAGTGATGTCATAATTATTTTTTGGTGATATTGTTGTGCTAATATCACACTTTGCTTACTACTTAATGCCGATTAAAGTATGATAGCGCATCGGCTAATTGGTAATTTTTATCTCATTTATTTAGGTGTCACAAAGTTTTATGCGTATACCCTGGTTAAAAAATCGTAATACACAAGCAAAACTGGGTATTTTTATCGCTAAGCAGCGTGTTGATGTCTGCGCTTTGTCAGCGGGTAATGATGCGATTGCAGTGCTTGATTCAACGGCGTTTCATGACATATCTGCATTGATTAAGACGCTTAATGAGCTAGTATCGAAACATAATTTACAGGCATCAAATTGCCATGTGGTGCTATCGAATCAACTTTATCAATTACTACAAATTGATAAGCCGGGTGTACCTGACGATGAAATTGCGAATACCCTGCCTTTCATTGCCAAAGAATTTATTAGTGAAGCGATTGATACCGTGGTATTTGATTATTTTGCGGTACCGAAGCAAAATAAAATTCATTTAGTCTACTGCCAAAAGAGCTTAGTTGAATTAATTGTCACCGCAATACAACAAGCAAATATGGAGCTGATGAGCATAGGTATTGAGGAATTAGCGACAGCGAACTTATTTCATACCCCTGCCAACGCCGAGCAGAAAAGTACGCAGATGCTGATATCTCAACAGGATCATCAAGAAGTTAATTTAACCATTATTTATGATAACCAGTTGTATTTCTCACGGCGTTTACGGGGGTTTTCGCGTCTCCGTGACTTGCAAGAAAATCAACTTGATAGCCCATTATTGGATAATTTTAGTTTAGAAATTCAACGTTCAGCGGACTTCGCTGTTAGCCAGTTGAAATTACCTGAAGTGAAAGAGATTAATTTAGCCTTGTCGAGTGCAATGTTAGAGCCGCTTATCAACCGTTTACAGCTTAACTTTACGATC
>NZ_JASJHF010000240.1:0-21562 GCF_033791185.1 Moritella sp.
GTTGTGTATCACCAATGATTGTTGGTAAACAAATGCAGTTCTTCGGCGCACGTAGTAACCTTGCTAAAGCATTGTTATATACAATCAATGGCGGCGTAGATGAAAAACTGAAAATCCAAGTAGGTCCTAAATCAGACAAGATCACTGATGAAGTACTTAACTACGAAGATATCTCAGCACGTTTAGACAAGATGATGGATTGGTTAGCAACAACTTATGTTACTGCGCTTAACTCAATTCACTATTCACACGATAAATATTCGTATGAAGCATCACTAATGGCATTACATGACCGTGACGTAGCACGTACAATGGCATGTGGTATCGCGGGTCTATCTGTTACAGCTGATTCACTTTCTGCAATTAAATTTGCTAAAGTTAAACCAATTCGTGATGAAGATGGTATTGCAATCGACTTTGAAATCGAAGGTGATTATCCTAAATTTGGTAACAACGATTCACGTGTTGATGAAATCGCTTGTGACCTAGTTGAAACCTTCATGAAGAAAGTTGCTAGTCATAAAATGTACCGTGATGCTAAGCCAACACAGTCTGTACTAACAATTACATCAAACGTTGTATACGGTAAGAAAACAGGTACAACACCAGATGGCCGTCGTGCAGGCGCACCATTCGCTCCGGGCGCAAACCCAATGCATGGTCGTGATGAGAAAGGCGCAATCGCAGCCCTAACATCAGTTGCAAAACTACCGTTTGAATACGCAAAAGATGGTATCTCTTATACTTTCTCTATCGTACCAAACGCACTAGGTAAAACAGACGATACACGTCGTACTAACCTAGCTGGTTTGATGGATGGTTACTTCAAGCACAGCAGTGTGATTGAAGGTGGTCAGCACTTAAACGTTAACGTGATGGATCGTTCAATGTTACTAGACGCTGTTAAGAACCCTGAAAAATACCCACAACTGACCATTCGTGTGTCTGGTTACGCGGTACGTTTCAACTCGCTAACATCTGAACAGCAACAAGACGTGATCACACGTACATTCCAACAATCATTCTAAGAATGTTGAGAATAACGCTATAAAATACAACAATCGTTTATTTTTATAGTCGCAAGATACAAAAGCCTTACCTATGTAAGGCTTTTTTATTTATAATAACTATATAGCCCTATCTTTTGGAAATATTATGTCGCTTATTAAGCCTATTGATTCTACCGAGTTATGTAGCACAGTCGGACGCATTCATTCTACCGAATCTTTTGGCTCCGTAGATGGACCAGGTATTCGTTATATCGTTTTCATGCAAGGCTGCTTAATGCGTTGCCTGTATTGTCACAATCGTGACTCATGGGATTTGCATTCAGGTAAAGAAATCACCGTTGATGAATTAATGCGTGAGCTGGTTTCATACAAGGCATTTATGCTAGCAACTGGTGGCGGTGTAACGGCATCAGGCGGCGAAGCAATGCTACAACCTGAATTTATCCGTGACTTTTTTACTGCTGCGCAAGCCGAAGGGGTTAACACTTGCTTAGATACTAACGGCTATATTCGTAAATACAGCGACGTGATTGACGAAGTACTCGATGTAACTGATTTAGTGATGTTAGATTTAAAACAAATGAACGACGAAATACACCAAAAATTAGTGGGTGTAAGTAACAAGCGTACGTTAGAATTTGCCGAATATTTAGCTAAACGTAACCAGAAAACATGGATACGTTATGTTGTTGTACCAGGTTATAGCGATGATGATGAATCAGCACATGCACTGGGTAAATTTATTCAGCACATGGATAACATTGAAAAAGTTGAATTGTTGCCTTATCACGAACTCGGCCTGCATAAATGGAAAACCATGGGGTTTGATTACCCACTCGATGGCGTGCCGCCACCAAGTAAAGACACCATGGACCGTATTCAAGCTATCTTATTAGAATACCGAGATAATGTAATATATTAATCGTCCAAACAGCATTCTATTTCAAACCGATCCTAGCTCTATGCTATGATCGGTTTTTTGTTTTAGCCTTTTTGCTAATCGCCATCAGAATAATGAGATCACATGAACAACCTTTGCCCTATCTACCTTTGCCCCATCTGCGCTAGCCCTTTATCCGCACACGACAAAAGTCTAGCTTGCGAGCAACGCCACCAATTTGATCTAGCAAAAGAAGGTTACGTAAACTTACTGCCGGTACAAAACAAAAAATCAAAAAATCCTGGTGACAACAAAGAAATGATGCAAGCCCGTCGTGAATTTCTAGACCGAGGTTTTTATCAATCATTATCTGATAAAGTAAATAGCATGGCGCAGCAGGCTTTAGCAACTGTTGAGACACCTAACATCCTCGACTTAGGCTGTGGCGAAGGTTATTACACCCACCGCTTAGCGCTGGCTATCATGGATGCTAATAATGCGACTGCGGCTAATTTAGATAGCGGCCTTGCACCGCAAATTTCAGGTTTAGATATTTCCAAATCAGCAATTCGCTATGCGGCAAAGCGCTATAAAAGTATCAGTTTTTGTGTGGCAAGCGCATACGCAACGCCTTTTGCCGATGCCAGTCAAGATTTAGTTACCCGAATTTATGCACCATCACAAGATACTGAACTCGCACGTATTATCAAAACAGACGGTTATTTACTCACCGTCACGCCAGCTGCCGAGCATTTGTTTGAGCTAAAACAAAAAATTTATCAAACCCCTGAAAAACATGCGATGAAGATTGAAGACATAGCTGGATTTGAAGTGATTGAACAACAACGATTAACCGATGAAATAACCCTGACACAAGCGAAAGACAGTAAGAACTTATTAGAAATGACGCCACTGGCATGGAAAATGGGTGACGAACAAAAAGCGGCAATATACGCGACAGATTTAACCCTGACACTGGATTTTAATATTACCCTGTATCAGCGCCAAGCCTAATCTTTACGCGTTTTAAAGACAAAAAAATACCGATATTAGCGATGATATCGGTATTAATAATAAAACGAACATTACTTCGCCATAAAGGCTTTATCCATACGTTTAAATGCATTTTCTAAAACGTCAGCTAATTCACTGTAATGTGGATTTTTTGCTGCAGGTTCAAGCTCGCAACCTTGTGTCACTAAGCCTTGATATAACTCACGGTACCAAGTTGCCAGTGATACAGGTAACAATTCACTCGAACGCTTACCTAACCAAAACAAACCTTGCATCGGCAATGTAATCAATAATAATGCAATCGCAATACTGGCTGGCAGCTGCTGCATATCACCATAGAGATACTGCATCATTACAGTTAAGATAGCTAATGGTGGCATCGTCTTAAAGCCAAGCTTGGTTGCTGCAATAATTCTATTTTCAGGAAAAAGTGCAGCCAACTCTTTTTTCATCGGCCAGCGCTGCATATAATGTTGACCTTTATAAAGCGTATCTTTAAACACACTCATCAGCATCCTCCCGTCAAAACATAAATTATCTATAATCCAAACCATACACTATGTGATGGCGCAGGTAAAATAGTATATCCATATCAAGTTAATGGTTTAGATCAACTTTATTATAAATATACTTTGAGATATCGTCCTATTGCAAGTAAACTATGAGGAAGTTAACACTTTAAGGGATAATGTGGGTGATCTAGCTCGCAGTTTTAGAAAGTCGTCATTTCTTTAAGATGGATATTTAGTAACGAACATTCGTCGTATCAACTACGACATCGTACGTAAAAATGACAGTGTCAGCCAATTTACGAAGCACAGACAACTGTCTATGCTTTAATAAAGATACGTTACCTAAGCGAAAATCGCTAGGTTATTGTTATCAGTTATTTTATTGATTAATTCATAATAGGTTTTTACGCATGAATAAACTCGTTCTAGTTCTAAACTGTGGTAGTTCTTCTCTTAAATTCGCAGTCCTTGATTCAGTATCTGGTGATGAAAGATTATCTGGTCTTGCAGAATGCTTTAATTTAGAAAACGCACGCATCAAGTGGAAACTTGATGGCAATAAAGGCACAGCCGATCTAGGCGCATTTGCGGCTCACAAAGAAGCTGTAGCATACATCGTAAATAGTATCCTTAAAGACGAAAAAGAAATGAGCGATGCAATTGTTGCTATCGGTCATCGTATTGTACACGGCGGCGAAAAATTCACTTCATCAGTAATTGTTACTGACGAAGTGATCCAAGGTATTGAAGATTGTGCAACACTTGCTCCACTTCACAACCCTGCTCACCTTATCGGTATTCGCGCGGCACAAGCAGCATTCCCAGCACTTCCTCAAGTAGTTGTGTTCGATACTGCATTCCACCAAACTATGCCTGAAAAAGCATACTTATACGCACTACCGTACAAACTATACCGTGAAAATGCAGTCCGTCGTTACGGCATGCACGGTACTAGTCACCTATTCATTGCACGTGAAGCGGCAAGCATCTTAGGCCAAAAAGTTGAAGAAACTAACATCATCAACTGTCACCTAGGCAACGGCGCATCAGTTTGTGCAATTAAAGATGGTAAATCAGTAGACACAAGCATGGGTATGACACCACTTGAAGGTCTAGTGATGGGAACACGTTGTGGTGATATCGACCCAAGTATCATCAACCACCTAGTTACACAGTGTAACTACACGCTTGCAGAAGTTAACAGCATGCTAAACAACGAAAGTGGTTTATTAGGTATTTCTGAAATTTCTAGCGATTGCCGTGCTATCGAAGAAGGTTACGCTGAAGGTAAAGCTGGCGCAGTACGTGCTATGGAACTATTCTGCTACCGTCTTGCTAAATACATCGCTTCATACGCAGCAGCTCTAGGCCGTATTGATGCAATCGTATTCACTGGTGGTATTGGTGAAAATTCTGACGTAATTCGTTCTTTAGTACTTAACCAACTTTCTATCTTTGGTATCAAAGTTGACAACGAAGCGAATAAAGCAGCACGTTTCGGTGGTGAAGGTACAATCACTGCAGCAGATAGCCAGATCAAAGCAATGGTTATCTCTACAAACGAAGAACTTGTTATTGCACAAGACGCAATTAGCCTAATCTAATTTGGCTGTTAGCTAAATAAGATTAACTTTAAATAAGTAAGGTGTAACCGCACCTTTCTTTCTTCTCAATCCCAATATAAGGGGACGCTAGTGGCTCGCACTATAATGCTTATCCCAGTTGGCGTAGGCGTAGGCGTAACTTCTGTTAGTCTAGGTATGGTTCGTGCGTTTGAACGCAACGGCCTAAACGTTAACTTTTTCAAACCTGTTGCTCAACCTCGCCAAGGCGAAAAAGGTCCTGAGCTTTCAACTGAAATTATCCGTCAAGGAACGAATGCATCACCTGCAACGCCGTTCACTTTATCACACGCTGAAAAATTAATCGGTGCTGGTAAAACTGACGTGCTTCTTGAAGATATCGTTGAGCGTTTTGAATCGCACATGGTTGATGCTGAAATCGTTGTTGTTGAAGGTCTAGTACCAACATCAAAACAACCATTTGCTAACGATGTAAACTATAACATCGCTAAAGCTCTTGATGCTGAAATGGTATTTGTGACTAACCCAGGCACAGATTCTTCAGAACAGCTTAAAGATCGTTTAGAGATCGCTTGTTCAAACTTCGGCGGCAGCAAAAACAAACGTATCATCGGTTGTGTGATCAACAAAGTTGGCGCACCACTTGATGAAGCTGGCCGTAGCCGTCCAGATCTTGCAGAAATGTTTGAAGCAAACTCAGGTAATGCTAGCCATAACCTAGAAGTGTTACAAGTATTTGGTAAAAGCCCAATGCCTATCCTGGGTTGTATCCCATGGAGCGCTGAGCTAATTGCACCACGTGCAAAAGATCTAGCTAAACACTTAGGTGCTGAGATCCTAAACGAAGGCGACATCGAAGAACGTCGTCTAGTAGGTATCACTTTCTGTGCACGTTCAATTCCAAACATGCTTGAGCATTTCCGTCCAGGTGGCTTATTAGTTACTTCTGGCGATCGTGCTGACGTAATTGTTGCTGCATGTCTTGCTGCAATGAATGGTGTAAAAGTTGGCGCATTACTATTAACTGGTGATGTTCGTCCAGACGAAACAGTATTGAAATTGTGTCAACAAGCGATGGCAACAGGTTTACCAATCATGTTGACGCCAACGAATACTTGGCAGACTGCATTAACGCTTCAAAACTTCAATCTTGATATCCCTGCAGATGACAAACAACGCATCGAAGCAGTTCAAGACTACATCGCAAGTCACATCGACAAGCAATGGATTGAAACGTTAACTGTTGGTACACAACGTACTCGTCGTTTATCACCGCCTGCATTCCGTTACCAGTTAACAGAATTAGCGCGTCAAGCGAAGAAACGTGTTGTATTACCTGAAGGTGAAGAGCCTCGTACAATTGAAGCTGCTAACATCTGTGCTGAACGCGGTATCGCGACACCAGTACTTGTTGGTAACCCAGCTGAAATTAGACGTGTTGCAGAAAGCCAAGGTATCGTTCTTTCTGACGGTGTTGAAATCGTAGATCCAGTAACATGTCGTGAAAAGTATGTTGCTCCTATGGTTGAACTGCGTAAAGCCAAAGGTCTGACTGAAGTAGTAGCACGTGAACAACTACAAGATAGTGTTGTACTTGCGACTATGATGTTAGAACAATCTGAAGTTGATGGTCTTGTATCTGGTGCCGTTCATACGACAGCAAACACAATCCGTCCAGCACTACAGTTGATCAAAACGGCACCAGGTTCAAACCTAGTATCTTCGATCTTCTTCATGTTGCTACCAGATCAAGTGTTAGTGTACGGTGACTGTGCAATTAACCCTGATCCAAATGCTGACCAACTAGCTGATATCGCAATTCAATCTGCTGATTCTGCTAAAGCGTTCGGTATTGAACCTCGCGTTGCGATGATCTCTTACTCAACTGGTTCATCTGGCCAAGGTAGTGATGTAGAGAAAGTACGTGAAGCAACTAAACTTGCACAAGAACGTCGTCCTGATCTAATCATCGACGGTCCATTACAGTACGATGCTGCTATTATGGAAAATGTTGCAAAAAGCAAAGCGCCAAACAGCCCTGTTGCTGGTAAAGCGACTGTATTTGTATTCCCAGATCTTAATACTGGTAACACAACTTACAAAGCGGTACAGCGTTCTGCAAACCTAATCTCTATTGGTCCTATGCTGCAAGGCATGCGTAAACCAGTAAATGATTTATCACGTGGCGCATTAGTAGACGATATCGTTTACACAATCGCTCTTACAGCAATTCAAGCTAAGCAATTAAGCAATTAAGCAGCTAGTCTGAAAAACTGTTAAACGTGTATTAAGGCTTCCCTCGGGAAGCCTTTTTTGTTTATTTAACCACATGAAAACTCACGAGGAGAACGTTTAATTTTTCATAAAGAAAATCAATTTGTTAACAGCAATATTTCGATGTTTATCTTCTTCAATAAATAAACCGTGTAATGCGCCCTCAACCACTTCAATATAGCTATAAGGGCAACTTTCATTAAACTTGTCTTGCGCCAAATTACTCACAACATATTCATCTTCCGCTTGTAATATCAACACTGGAATATCAACTTTATGGGCATTAATTAACACTTTTTCACACGCTTTAATGGATTCTTGGATCCATTTAGTGCTCGGGCCATTTAACTTTAAATTTGGTTTTTCATTATAGCTATTGGTATAACGTGAATAACGTAATTTACTCTTACTCATGAGGTTTTTATCAAATTCAGGAAAATCATAAAAAGAACGACCTAAAGCGTAATTAGGCTTCTTAGTAAAGCGTTCAAAAATTGAGTTGCTTGAGGTATCTAACTTACTTTTAATGGATAAACCAAGGCCAAACATAGGCGTACTCAACAATAATTTCTTCACTTTGTGTTGATAAAATTGAATGTATTGAGTACATATATTTGCCCCCATAGAGTGCCCGACTAAGTAACAATCACCAGCGCTATTCGGATAAACAACTTTATCCATAAACAGCTGTAAATCAACGATGTAATCTTGAAACTCATTCACATGCCCTAGATCTAGATCCTCACCCCATCGCCCAGATTCACCTTGACCTCGATGATCATAAGTATAAATATTATAAAGATGCGACAGCTCATAAATGAGTTCTAAATAGCCCCAATAAGATTCATTTCTACCGTTAACAATCACCAAGGTATCTTTTTTATTATGTGGATTATAATTAATCCAATTGATTCTAACTTTGTCAAAACCAATAAAACTACCACGTGTTAAGTCTTTAATTACCTCATTACAGGCGCTTTCAGTGGTATCAACATCATCGCTTGTTTTGAGCGGGAAATCGGCCACATTAGCAAGTTCAAATTGCTCTTTATGAATTTTATCCGCAATGATATTAAGGTATTTTTTACCCATTTCAAAACCTAACGCGTAATCGCTATCAACGGCTTTTTTAGATGAATGGACTAAAGATGTTTGTAAATGCGTTGCTGGGTGGATCTCATAAATAACAACATCATCAGGCGGATTTTCTAAGAATGCTTGATCCGCACGGTACGCGTCTTCATGGATCATTAATAAATGGCTTAAATTTTTAAGTTTATTTGGACCTACTTTTTTTAAAAAATTCAACCATTCGTGATTATAGCTAGCATCAATAGGGATAGTTCTAATCACAACTATATGTTTATAACCAAGCTCATAAGCTTTTCGAACTGGGATTGGAGCCGTCACACCACCATCGTACCAATCCTCATCGTCAATTTTTATAGGCTCGGTGGTTAATAGCGGGATCGCACACGTCGCTTTTAATGATTTTGTCCAGCTCCCTCTTTTTAAATCTAAACATTTAGCTTGCATGCTGTTTATATTGGTTGCAACGCAATATAACTCACGATTCTCTAAATTTTTTAATCCAGTGTCCCAATCAAGCGCCAGATATGTTTCTGTAGCCTGGATTAATAAATCTAAATTTAGGCTGTTTTCACCACGGAATACATTCTTAAGATTAAAAAATTCAGGATCACGAGTCACTGTATTAATAACATTGTAGGCATGTCTATATTGCCCACAAACGTACGATGCTAAATTTAATGCGCCAGCAGACGTGCCAATGAAACAATCAAATGGATTATAATTTGCTTTCAAAAATGCATCTAAAACACCAGCAGTGAATACGCCTCTCTGTCCACCGCCCTCACAAACTAATGCAAATTTGTCGATATTCTCAGTTCGTAAGGGAGAAGCTTCAGTATCGACTTGAGAAATAGAAAAGTGATTGACCATAATTTATATACCGATGATTTAATTCAATACTTTAGCAGAGACAACATAATAATTAAGATCATCCTGCCTAACTCTGGAATATAAAAAACGATAAACCATATAACATTTTAAATATTCTACTTCAATCATCATATCACGATCACAACGAATGAGAGCCCCAGGTCGAACTTTAACCCTTTGACAAGGGAATCAAATAACCTCCCCGACATATCCATCTTTTAAACCAACCGGATCTTATGGTTTGGGCAGGTTCAGCGCTAGCATCGACCGTATTTGATAATGATGCAGAATTAATATATGCCATCGTGTTACATTTACCAAGACAGTTGACACTAATTTGCCAAGCCACCTCATTACTTCACGTTTTACTAAGCCTGAGCTTTTATATCAATATATTTGTACTTAAATCTAAAACGCAGCACAGCTCTCACAGGGCGCGATCCAGCTCTACCAACCCTGTTATAGTGGCTGTGAATAAGTCGTCTTAAATCGCTATTTTTATATAACGATTAGAACTAAATTAGCCCATCTTTAGTTATATTTATTTTCTAATTTTTTCTTGATTTTTCAATAAATATTAAAATATAGAGATAAAATCATTACAATACAAACACTTAGCCAAACAGTTAAAGTTAACACACATGTTTATCCACAGATTTTGTGGATAACCTAATAAAAATAGCAATTACTGACAACACAAGCGGAAAATATGAGTAATTTAGTCCACAGCCCTGTTTTTATACTTAAAGTTATACACAGGTGAAGTAATAAAGCAGGGGCATGTACACAAGCTAAGCTTCCTGTGTATAACATAATGATTTAAGAAGAAAGCACTGTTTGCATCGTGTATAAGAGATAGGAATAGATAAAGATTAATAATATAGAAGTGGCGAAGTCGGTATTTATCAGGCATAAAAAAAACCTCAATCGAGGCTTCTTTATCATCAGTAAATTATCGTTAAACTAGTCAGTAGTGATTAGTTTACGCCTGACTCATCATCAAGCTGGTCACGTAGTTCCGCTTCCATTTCTTGTTTCAAATCGTCTTGAAGTTGATAATACGATAAATCGTTTTCATTATAGTCCATCATAACCACCTTAATAGTACTAAACAGTACTTCGTTAAAATATGCCGATAATCGATAACCCGCTTATCACACTTCCCTGAGCAACCCTTTGCTCAGTCCATGTATTAATCCTAACACAGCATTTTCAGTCCGCAATATTTGTCGCTCTCGATGAAAATGTTGATCTTCGTCAATAAAGCTATTCTGTAATTATTTATCAACATTTTAGTTGTGCGCTCTTCATATGAAAGCAAACTAACGATATAAGGAAGGAATCATAGCCTCAAAACACAACAGGTTGACTAAAACTGAACAATAATAAACAAAATAGAACAACTTAGTATAAGTTATATTAAAAAGTAATATATGCGTATTTGGAGGGCTAGAATTAGTAAAATCAGGAAATAACAGGAAAAGAGAGACTAAAAAGCAACTCAAAAGTGAGGGGCTTTCTATGGAGATAACATTAAGCACAGTAATAATGACTAGAATCGTGCGCTGTTTCATATTTATTCACGAAACTTATACTAAACAACACACTAAACCAGTCACTCTATCGTAATGCCAGTAATATGGCTAATGACGATTAATCAACTTTAGGCGAGTAGATAAAGATTAATACTTTAAGGCCTTTGCCCGCTTCTGCTTCTTTAAATACCGCAGGTGTGGTTAGTTGTTCTTGGAATACACAATCAGGGCAATGCTCTGTCACGTTATCAAATAAGAACTGCTCACCCAGCTCTGGTGCGTTCAAACATAACATCACTTTACCCCCGGGTTTCATCAACTCAGGGATGCGCTTAATGATCTTGCTGTAATCACGTTTGATATCAACACTGCCTTTTTGAAATGACGGTGGATCCGAGATCAATAGATCATACGGGCCATGTTTACGTAAGCGGCCATATGATTTAAAGATATCCACGCCTTCAAATTTAACCCGCTTAAGATCATGACCATTACTGCGGTGGTTATCACGACCCATAGTTAATGAGGTACGGCTTAGATCAACGTTCATCACCTTATCAGCCCCGCCCGCTAGCGCGGCAACGGAGAAAGCACAGGTATAAGAAAACAAGTTCAATACGTTAGCATTCTCAGATTGTTCTTTTACCCACTGACGGCCATTGGCCATATCAAGGAACAAGCCAGTGTTTTGCGCACGACCAAACTCAAGGTTAAAGGTCATACCATTTTCAGTGATCTCGGTGCGGTTACACTCTTCACCAAGGAACAATGACGTTGGTGCACGTTCACGACAGCGGAACTGCACTAAGACCGTTTTACACTGTTCACCAAGTTGTGCTTGCAGCGCTTGTGCTAGCAGCATTAAGTAGTCATTTTCTTCTTCTTGGTATAACGTAATAAGTGCAACGGGTGACAACCAATCAATGTTGATGTGCTCGAAACCCGCATACGTGTGACCACGACCATGGAACAAGCGACAAGCATCTTCTGCTACAGCAGAAAAATCAATAAACTCAAGCGGCAATTTCACATCAGCCTCGGACATAGCGACAGTCACAATCTTATTCACCTTAATTAATCTTGGAAAATAAAAAGGGATGCACACTGTACATCCCTTTCTTCAATGTCAGGCATTATACCTGACTAGTACTAAAATGCGATCAAGGCACTCAGTTATTTTTTCACCTCAACATCGCTGCTGATCAGTATCGACATCCAGTTGTTGTCGTTAATCGTTTCTAAGCCAATTTTAACAATCATAGTCAGCGGCACAGCCAATAACATACCGACAAGTCCCAGTAACCAACCCCAGAATATTAACGATAAGAATACAATCAAGGTCGATAAACCAAGTCCTTTACCCATAAAGCGTGGTTCAACTACATTACCCATCACCAAGTTGATCGTCACATAACCGGCTGCAACCGCTCCCGCTTGGGGTAAACCCAGTTGTAACGCGGTCAGAATGACGGCTGGTACTGCAGCAATTAACGATCCGATATTTGGCACATAGTTGAGTAGGAAGGCGATTAACCCCCATAGTAAGTAGAAATCAACATCCATAATAAATAGCATCAAACCAACACAAAGACCGGTCGCGATACTAACTAAGGTTTTAATCGCCACGTACTTGTTTACCGAGTCTAAGAATTTGTCTAACTGCGCTAATTTAAAATCAGGGTCTTTAAACATGAAATGTAGTTTCTTCGGAAATACTTCCGCTTCAAACAACATAAAGACTACCGTTAATAAGATCAGGAAAATGTTGGCCATCACGCCAGATAAGCTACTGACCATGCTAGAAACCATCGTCACAGCAGTGCCTGGGTTAAAGTATTCCAATAAGGTATCAGATGATATTTTGATATTGTATTTATTTAAGAACGTCACTAATTCGCCGTAATGACCACGAATTTGGCTTTGGTAGTCGCCAATATTACTGGTGAGCTGCTGCACGCTTGAACCTATCACACTGGTGATCGTCAAGCCCATCATAATAGCAACAATCAACACCATAAAAATAGCAATTGCCCGTGGGATACGACAACGGGTAATCAGGTCTACCAATGGGTTACAGATAATGGCAATGAATATGGCGAGTAAAAATGGAATGATAATCGGCGTGGCAATTTTAATACCACCAAGGATAATAATCACCGCAGCTATCATTACCAAATTACGCATTTGGCTATTTTCATTTAAACTTAGTTTCATATTCACTCATTAGGGGGGCTTTGATTCGCCGATATTCTACGACATGATTGATGAATATAACCTTAACAAGCTAAAAACACTAATCATATTATATTTATCTCAGGTACTTAAATTTATTTAAGATCCACTGGTTAACGTCAAAAATAGAGATATTTATTGCGATAAAATCACAGTAATGAATAACACGGAGCAGAAGCAGCAACAATAGAGATATGTATATAGGAAATAGCTGATGATAAGTTGATGCAGTAGGTAAGCAGAAAACAGAAATGGTGGAGCCAAACGGGATCGAACCGATGACCTCGACACTGCCAGTGTCGCGCTCTCCCAACTGAGCTATGGCCCCATTTCTACAGCAGCTTTCGCTACTGCAGGAATAATATGCCATCTGCCGTTTTAGTGTCAATATCTAGTATATAAAAATCAGCACAAAACGACAGAAAGTATATTATTTACACACCCTTAGGCGTTTTCACGTGCAGCAATGAATGCTAACGCTTTGTCGATACCAGCAAGGCTACGTTCTTTGCCGATAAGCTTTAAAGTTACATCTAATGACGGAGATTGACCGGCACCAGTGATAGCAACACGTAATGGCATACCAACTTTACCCATACCAACTTCAAGTTCAGTCGCTGTATCGTTAATTGCAGCGTGTAATACTTCCGCATCGCTCCAATCAGCAATCGCAGCTAACTTTTCTTGTACTTTAACTAATGCTTCTTTTGCTACTGGACGTAAATGTTTCTTCGCCGCAGTTGCATCAAATTCAGCATAGTCTTCAAAGAAGTAACGGCTAGATGCAGCAAGTTCTTTCAGTGTTTTAGCTCGCTCAGCAAGTACTTTAACAATTTCAGCTAGCTCAGGACCATTGCTTGTATCAATGTCTTGGTCTGCCATGTGCCACTCAAGGTGAGACGCCACATATTCAGGTGCTAGTGTTTTAATGTAATGTTGGTTTACCCATTGCAGCTTCTCAGTATTAAACGCTGATGGCGCTTTGTTTACATCATCTAAGCTAAACAGTTTGATCATTTCTTCAGTGCTGAAGATTTCTTGATCGCCATGTGACCAACCTAGACGTACTAAATAGTTTAGTAGTGCTTCTGGTAGGTAACCATCATCACGGTATTGCATAACGCCAACAGCGCCATGACGTTTAGACAGTTTAGCGCCGTCATCACCAAGGATCATTGCAACGTGAGCGTACTGTGGAACAGGCGCGCCAAGTGCTTTTAAGATGTTGATTTGACGAGGTGTGTTGTTTAGGTGATCTTCACCACGCACAACACTAGTAATGCCCATATCCCAGTCATCAACAACAACACAGAAGTTGTATGTTGGTGAACCGTCAGTACGGCGGATGATCAAATCATCTAATTCAGTGTTAGCAAATTCAACTTTGCCACGGATCTTGTCATCAACGATAACAGAACCTTGTTTCGGGTTACGGAAACGGACAACATAATCAGCACCAGTATCTTCGATATCGCCGTGGCTACATTTACCATCGTAACGAGGGCTTTCTTTTGCATCCATTTGCGCTGCACGTAACGCGTCTAGGCGTTCGCGTGAACAATAACATTTGTATGCTTTGTCTTCTGCAAGTAGTTGATCAACTAACTCGTTATAACGATCGAAACGTTGAGTTTGGAAATATGGACCTTCATCCCAATCCAGACCTGCCCATTTCATGCCTTCTAAGATCGCGTCAACCGCTTCTGGAGTAGAACGCTCTAAATCAGTATCTTCGATACGCAATACAAATTCACCACCTTGGCTTTTTGCATGTAACCAAGAATAAAGCGCTGTACGTGCGCCGCCTACGTGCAAGTAGCCAGTTGGGCTAGGTGCAAAACGAGTCTTAACAGTCATAAGTCTCACAATACCTTTTACATTATTTGATTCACTTAACCCACGACAGGTTAAGCACATGATGCTGCGCATTTTACCACTAAAGCAAAAACTAACAACAAGCGAACTAAAATTATCTAGCTATGTGATGCCAATAGCGCCAGTAAATCATCTTCTGTCAGAATATCGATACCCAACTCTTGCGCTTTCGTCAGCTTAGAACCGGCAGCAGGCCCCGCCACTAGTGCGGTAGTTTTCTTCGATACACTGCCCGCGACTTTCGCGCCAAGATCTTGTAAACGTGTTTTAGCATCCGCACGCGAGATATTAACCAGCGTACCGGTGATCACATAAATAGTATCTAACAAAGGTTGTTGGCTTTGTTCTTTAACAGCCACATCATCCCAGCTCATACCGGCTTCAATTAGCTGATCAATTACCGCAAGGTTATGTTCTTCACGGAAGAAGTAGAAGATGTGCTTAGCAACGATATCACCGACATCAGCAATCAAAATTAACCGCTCAACAGAGGCTTTTTTGATGAACTCTAAGGTTAATAAGTCATTAGCAAGGTTAGCGGCAGTCGCTTCCCCTACTTCTCGAATCCCCAGTGAATATAAGAACTTCGCCAGTGTGGTATGTTTTGCAACTTTCAAGGCTTCAAGTAAATTGGTGGCCTTCTTTGGTCCCATACGATCGAGCATGGTTAACTGGCCAAAAGTAACGCCAAACAAATCGGCTGGGGTTTTGATTAAATCGGCATCAACCAGTTGTTCAACCATCTTGTCGCCTAAGCCATCAACGTTGAGTGCTTTACGTGAGGCAAAGTGTTTAATCGCTTCTTTACGTTGTGCACCACAATACAGACCTGCGGTACAACGCACTGTTGCTTCACCTTCGATGCGTTCTACTTCAGAATCACATACGGGGCATGTAGCTGGAAACACGATGTCTTGGGCATCATCAGGGCGACGTTCTAGCATTACTCGCGCAACTTGTGGAATAACATCACCAGCACGGCGAATAATCACCTGATCTTTTATTTTAATGCCTAAACGGGCAATTTCGTCCGAGTTATGTAACGTGGCATTACTGACTGTAACACCTCCAACAAATACTGGTTCTAAACGTGCTACAGGGGTAATTGCGCCTGTACGACCAACTTGGAATTCAACATCAAGTAATGTGGTGATCTCTTCCTGTGCAGGAAACTTATGCGAGGTTGCCCAACGTGGTGCTCGCGCAACAAAACCGAGGGTTTTCTGCAGTGCTAAATCATCGACTTTATACACCACACCATCAATATCATATGACAACGAATCACGGCGTTCACCAATCAGCTCATAGAAGTCTAAGCAACCTTGATAGCCCATCGCAACGGTGACATCAGCGCAAACAGGAATACCCCATTGTTTGAGCTTCTGTAAGTTTTCAGCATGAGAATTAGATAAACCTTTGCCTTCAACCTCTCCAGCCACAATACCTAACGAATAGGCATTAAACGCTAACGGACGACTGGCGGCAATCTTGGGATCAAGCTGACGTAAACTCCCCGCAGCCGCATTACGTGGGTTAACAAAGGTCTTTTCACCTTTCTTTTTAGCATTGATATTTAACTGTTCAAAACCTGCTTTAGGCATAAACACTTCACCACGCACTTCTAAACGAGCTGGAAAGTCATCACCACGTAAGCGTAATGGTATTGATTTAATGGTTTTTACATTTTCAGAAATGTCTTCACCAATTTGTCCATCACCACGCGTGGCAGCGCGAACAAAATTGCCATTTTCATACACAATGCTCACCGCAAGACCATCGAGTTTTGGTTCACAGCTAAACTTGATCTCAGTTTTAGTCAGCAAACGATCTTGTAAACGTTTTTCAAACGCCAGCAGCTCTTCTGCAGAAAACACATTATCCAATGATAACATCGGCATTTCGTGTTGGATCTGGGTAAAACCAGTAAGCGCTTCACCACCAACTTTTTGGGTTGGCGATGTGGCTAAGGCAAGTTCAGGAAAGTCGCTTTCAAGCTGCTTTAACTCACGTATTAGGCGGTCATATTCCGCATCCGGTACAGTGGGATTATCTAATACGTAATACTGGTGATTATACTCTTCTAACTGAAGCGTTAAGGTTTGAATTTGCTTTGCTGGTTCTGTCATATTAATTTCCGAAGATCAAAAAAAGCCCCACCGAAGTGAGGCATTTATCTAGATAACATTATTCCATACTACTTTTCTAGTGCGTTTTTTTCGCTAATGCTCGACTTTCTAACTGGCGAATAAACGCTTGTTCTTGCTCAATAGCGTCTTCTAATAATGGATTACGTGAAGCATCCATTAATAAGCCATCTACACCGTCAGCAATGCGTTCTGCCGCACCGAGCATTAGGTTATAATTGTGTGATGCTTGACCTGCACACGGAAACATCATGAATAATGATACACCTGGAGACTTAAATTGCTCCATTGAGTCAATATCAAATATGCCAGGTTTAACCATGTTTGCAAGGCTAAAGATAACAGGACCTTTACCCGCGGCATCAACATGGCGGTGGAAAATATCCATAGCGCCAAATTTAAAGCCAAATGCAGACAACTCTTGTAACAACTCCGCACCCGCGATGTTTTTACCTTCACGGGCCATAATGTTAATCACAAATACCGCTTCTTCAGCAGCGTCATCTTGTGCTGATGGTGTGCTACTATTTACATCTGAGGTGTTACCAGCGCTTTGCTCAGAAGTATGATCAGAGCTTGCCGAAATACTAGCATTGGCTTGTGTGGCATCATGGTGCACGTTTTGCGGTTGATTCTCTGCTGCTAGCGTATTATCAACGACGGCATCAACCACATCATAACTTAACTCATTTGTTTCTCTATCGTCAGTCACGGACTGCTCTGTTACCACAGGCACTTCTACATCAGTAGCCGAAAACGAAGCCGCGACCATCGTCTCGGTGTGAGTGGTATCTTGCGCGCGACTGTCTATAGACGTACTTTTCATAGCTACACTATTCATAGAACTAAATTGCGGCTCAACTTTCTCAACGGCAACTGGCGCAGGTTCAACATTCGAGATGTTCATGGTCGGTTCTACTGACTTAGTAACAACGCGTTTTTCACCGATACCGTCAAGATCAAACCCTTGTTTATCTTTAAGTTTATGATCAACTTTACCTAACGGTTTATCTTTTAATGGTTTTACTTGGTTCTTTTTATTTGACCAAAGGCCATGGGCAATTAAAGCAGCAATTGCAATAAACCCTAGAATGATGAGAACAAGTCGCAAATCTTGCATAACAGCCTATCTCTTAATGTTAATTGTCTGTAAGTTCTACCGCTGCCGAAATATCGACTGCGACGATTCGAGAAACCCCTGGTTCATGCATGGTCACTCCTATTAATTGCTGAGCCATTTCCATGGCTAACTTATTATGACTAATATAAATAAATTGTACTGTTTCTGACATCTCCTGAACCAGTTTACAAAAACGCCCGACATTTAATTCATCGAGTGGTGCATCAACTTCATCCAACATACAAAATGGCGCAGGGTTTAGCCTAAATATCGCAAAAACCAATGATAATGCCGTTAAGGCTTTCTCACCACCTGAAAGTAAAGAAATACGCGCATTCTTCTTCCCAGGTGGTCGCGCCATAATAGTTACGCCAGTGTCTAATAAATTACTCGATGTCAGCTCTAACCAAGCCGCGCCACCGCCAAACACTTTAGGGAATAAAGTTTTAAAGTCAGTATTAATTTTTTCAAACGTGGTCGCAAAACGCGCCCGAGTTTGTTTATCAATTTTAACAATCGCGGCTTCTAATGTCTCGATAGCTTTTTCTAGATCATCCGTTTGTTCGTCTAGGTATTGCTTACGCTGCGATTGTTGTTCAAATTCTTCGACGGCCGCCAGATTAACCGCGCCTATCTTTTGTAATTGTGCATCAAGTTGTTTTAACTGCTGTTGGTACTCTTTTAGCGTTAATATGTTAACACACTCACGTTTCAATGTAGCTATATCAACATGGTCATCCGCAATCTGCTGATATAGTATTTGTTCTTTTGCTTTATTGTTAGCCTGTTTGAGGTCTAATTGTTGGACTTTGTCTTTCACTTTTAAGCTACTTGTCATTATCCTAGCACGTTTTTCTTCAACATTATGTTTGTCGTTAACGAGTTTAGCGCGTGTTGATTTCTTTTGGTTATTATCATTTTCGATGGCAATTTGTTTCTCAGCAGCTATTGCACGTGCGGTTTCTAACTGCAGTAAGCTTTCAGCATATAACGAGTCGTTGGTTAATGCAGCAATATCTTGCAAAATAGTTTGATATTGTGACTCTGTTTTCGCGATAAGTTGCTGCTGCTTTTCGATTTCAACCGTAAACTTAGTTTTAACTAAAAGGTGTTGTTGAACTTGTTTCTCGAGTACTTGCTGTTCTTGTAAAAACTTGGCTTTATCAGCTTTAGCCGCTTCAGCTTTTTGAATCAAACCATCATCATTGGCTAATTGTGCTATCGCTGCTTGTGTCGAAGCAATCTGCTCGTTAAAGCGCTGCACTTCTTCAGCTTCAATCGCCAACAAATTATCCAATGTTAATAAACGTCTATTCAACTGATCTTGATTAAGCTGCCATTGCGCTTGCTGCTGCTGTATTAACTCGAGTTCAACCGTTATCTGCGACACTTCACTTTGTTTTTCATGCAGCTTAGTTTTCATCAGCTCAATTTGGTGCTGGTATTCAGCCTGTGTCACTGTGAGCGCAGTAAGTTGATAGTGCTGTTTACTCATCAAGGTTTCAATAGCCAGTAAACGCGCCTGCAATTGCGAAGCCTGCAGTTGCATTTCAATACGTCCTTGCGCTGATGATACGTTGGCTTTGGCATGCTGTGATAGCCATACACCTTCATCAGTAAACCAATCGCCATGCGCAGTGATATAACTGTATTCTTGGTGACTGTCGGCACCCGCTTTCGCATCATCAATACTGCCAGCACATGTCACTTGATTTAGCTGACGGTTAAATAAATTATTTTTTACCTTATCAGCTAACGAACCTGTGCGCGCAGCACATTGACTCGGTTTAAACCATTGCAATGCGGGTAATTCATTCAAATCAAATTGGCTAAGCTGTTCGTCACTAATACAGTAAGCATCCAACCAATTAGCCAGCACCTTCTCAACGGCGGCTTCCCAACCCGGTTCTACATCTAATTGTTGTAATAACTTTAATGGAATAGAATCGAAATTACATTCTAACCAAGCATGGGCGTGATCGGCGTGTTCAGCTTTACGTAATAATTCGGCGATCACGCTCAGCGAGGCGTTGATTTCAGTTTGTTCTGCGACACTGCTACTGATGTTGGCTTGCAGCACGATAACCTGCTTATTAATCCCTTCAAAACCATTGTTGAGTCCAGCTAACTCATGGCCAAGTTGCGTTTCTTGCGATTGTAACTGTTGCTGTAACACAGTTTTATCGCTAATTAATGCTTGTTTACTGTGCAGAGTAAGTTGTAGCTGCTCTTCTATTAATTCACTGCGTTGTAATTTACTTTTATTCAGTACTGATTCCGCACTTTTAACGGCATTGGTCAAGACATCAAGTTTACTACTAAAACGCTGCACCTTCTCAAGGTATACCGCATGCTGGGCAATAGCTTGGTCACTGCTCACTGTCGCCGATGCTAATGATTGCTCAATCACCAATAACTCAGCAGACAGTCGCTGGTAATCTGATTCCACGGTTTGTGCTTGCTGTTGATGTTCTTGTAACTGGGTTTGTTCTGCGTTAAGCAATTGCTGTAACGTTTCGCTGTGTTGCTGGTATTCTTGTTGTTTACCTGTCGATTCTTGCTTACGCGCTTGATGATGCAGGATCTGCTGTTCGATCTTGGTCAGTTCAGTGCCCTGTAAATAAAACGCTTGCTGTTGATTTTCGATCAATATCGAGAGTTCATTTAACTGCACGTCAAAGTCAGTGATCTGGGTGTGCAATTTAGTGGCAGTTGCGCTGAACTTCTCTTGTTCATTCATCAATACTAATTTTTGCTGGGCAAGTTGATTAATCGAACGCTCAACATCATAGATCTGGACTAAGCCAAGACGACTTTTCGCCTCGCGTTGCTGTTGCTTTAACGCTCTAAATTGTTGCGCAACCGCAGACTGCACTTTTAATTTATCAATTTGCACACCTAATTCAATACGGATATCTGCAAGTCGGTTGAGGTTATCTTTGGTTTGATTAATGCGTTGTTCGGTTTCACGACGCTTTTCTTTGTATTTAGAAATGCCAGCCGCTTCTTCAATGAAGTGACGTAATTCTTGTGGTTTAGATTCGATTAGACGTGAGATCATGCCCTGTTCAATGATCGCATAGCTGCGCGGCCCCAGCCCTGTGCCCAAAAATAGTTCAGTGACATCTTTACGACGGCATTTTTTACCGTTGAGGTAATATTGATTGGTACCATCACGGTATAACTCGCGACGAATAGACACTTCATTATATTGTAATAAAGCATGATCAATACGCTGTTGCGCATTATCGAATAACAGTTCAACGCTGGCTCTTGATACCGGAGAGCGCGCCACTGAACCGTTAAATATAACGTCAGCCATGGCATCACCACGCAAGTGCTTGGCCGAGCTTTCACCCAGCACCCAGCGTACGGCATCAATGTTATTCGTTTTACCACAGCCGTTAGGGCCAACAACCGC
>NZ_JASJHF010000241.1:0-3138 GCF_033791185.1 Moritella sp.
TTTCCCGGATCGCAGCGCGCATCCAACGCTGCAAGAAGCAAAATATTGCCAACGTATGATCACAGCAACATTACTCGAGCAAACAGACTCTTTTTGTCGCCTTAAGATCATTAATGAAAACCTATTCCGTAGTACCGAGAATGAACTATTGAACTGGAGTTTATTAGAAGATGGTGTGCAAATACAGTCAGGTCAACTTCCACTTTGTATTGCTGCTGATAGTCATTTAGAGATTGATGTGAATGTAAACTTTACAGCAAAAGCACATGCTCAATATCACTTGAATACAGATATTTGCCTAATTAATGCAACACCTTGGGCTGAGGCGGGGTACATAACTGCAACTGAACAGTTTAGCCTGTGTAATAATGCGGGGTTACTATTACCAGATACGAGCTGCGATAGTACACCAATTTTAGAAGCTCAAGGACAGCAAATTATAGTGTCGAGCTTGGATAAAAAGCATCAATGGCAGTGGAGTACAGAAACCGGATTACTGACAGATTGGACTGTGGACAATAAAGCGCAGTTATTAATGCCACCTGAGGATAATTTCTTCCGTGCACCGTTAGACAATGATATTGGTATTAGTGAAGTCGATAATATCGATCCAAACGCGTGGGCATGTCGATGGGATGAAGCTGCTCTTGGCCAATGGCAGCGTCAATGTATTAAATGTGTGAGTGAAAAAAGCAGTGATACAGTGAAAGTAAGCTCAACATTTGTTTACCGTCATAATGATATTGTTCAAGCGATTACAGTTTGGATTTATACGCTTGATAATCACGGTGCAATGCAGGTTGATGTGGATGTTAAACTGGCGAATCATTTGCCACCAATGCCACGTATCGGTTTAGCATTACAACTACCGTTAACAACGCAAGATAATAAAATCACTTGGCAAGGTTTAGGGCCATTTGAAAACTATCCAGACCGATTAGCAGCGGCACGTTTTGGGGCGTATTCATTGGACTTAACAGAGATGTACACCTCTTATATATTTCCAACTGATAGTGGTTTACGAAGTGGCTCTAAGTTGCTGAATGTGAATGGTGTTGAGATATCTGGCGCGTTTATGTTCAGTGTTAATCAATATGCTCAGCAACAATTAGCGGATGCTAAACACAGTAATGAACTGGTTCCATCGAAAGGAATCTTCGTTAATGTAGATCATCAACATATGGGCGTTGGTGGTGATGACTCGTGGAGTCCTAGTGTGCATAATGAGTTCCTATTAATGCAAAAAGATTATCGTTATCAAATTGTGTTAAAGGTGAATTAAGACTGTTATCTGTATATACCCGTTATCATTCAAGATGCAAAATTCAGCAAGCTGTGAGGTGAATAGATTCTAGGCAGAAAGTAGAAGGTCTAACTAGTTCAATCGATACTTTCTAACAACGAAGATATTTGCCTCAAAGCTTGCCCTACGGGTCGGCAGCTCGAAAACTAATTCGGCGGTGCAGTATTCGATAAGGACTAGTCATTGTCATCGTACTGCGTCTTGCCTTAGTCCCCGAGCTGAAGACTGAATAAAGCATTTTGATTGGTAACGGGTATAGATTAGCCTCCTTTAAGTTACTTTACTTTTATGCGTCAATCTAACCGTTATCATGTTAATAACTCCGCCAGTTGATACCTGGCGGCTGTTATATAACCCTGCCCCGCAAAAACCCCATTCCCCATCAGAATCATCTAGTTAATATTTGTGTTATAGCTACATCTATTGTTAAATAAGCCCATACACTAAATAGAGGACGTTATGGCTACCATCAAGGATGTTGCAAAAGAAGCTGGAGTATCTATCGCTACCACTTCGCGAGTAATAAATAATTCACCGCAAACCAGTGAAGCATCCGTTGCTGCGGTTAAAGCGGCGATGGTAAAGCTTGGTTATCGCCCAAATGCCAATGCACGTGCATTAGTAAGTAGATCATCGAATACAATTGGTGTTTTAGTCAATGACGTATCGGCTCCTTTTTTTGGTACCATGGTAAAAGCGATTAATATTATTGCAAGCGAGCAGGGAAAACAGCTGTTAATTGGTTGTGGTTATCATGATGCGAGCGCAGAGAAAAGTGCGATTGATCTGCTGATTAATAGCCGCTGTGAATCTTTGGTCGTGCATAGTAAAGGTCTGAGTGATGAAGAGTTAGTTTGCTTGGCAAAAGAGATCCCCGGTATGGTGATTATCAACCGAGTAGTGCCTGAGATTGCAGCTCGTTGCATTGCTTTAGATAACCACCAAGGTTCTTACATGGCGACCGAATACCTGATTAGCCACGGCCATAAAAAAATTGGTTATATCTGCTCTAACCATGATATTGATGATGCGCATGATCGCCTTGCAGGTTACCAAAGTGCGTTGCGTGATAACGGTATCGAGCCAAAAGATGAGTATATCGAATACGGTGAACCCGATGAGTTAGGTGGGGAAGAAGCAATGATGAACTTGATGGCTAAAAACACCGATATCACAGCAATAGCGACTTATAATGACTATATGGCAGCAGGGTGTTTAGCGCTACTGCAGGAAAATGGCGTTAGTATTCCAGAGGATATGTCAGTGATTGGCTTTGATGATGGACACCTTGCTCGTTATATCTACCCTCGCCTCACAACGATTCGTTATCCAATTCAAGTGATGGCGGACGAAGCGGTTAAGCTCGCCTTGAAACTTGCTATTAATAAAGATATTGAGCACAAAGAACGAAAATTATTTATGCCTACTTTAGTTCGCCGCGCATCGGTTCGTTCAATTAAATAATTCGGATTAGTCTATTCAAATACTGGCTTCTGCAGGTTTCACATTATCTAGGATTAATAGCGATTTTCTGATTTAATATCTATTGGTTAGCTTACTTGAATTGTTGCACTTTACCCCCGCAATTACTAAATCCTCCTTATCTCCGTCATCATTCAGGATGCTGAATAAAGCAACTTGAATGATAACTAGTTTATTTCTAGCCATATTTACTTAGTTAAAAAGCTTATTACTACTTGCTGATTTTTCATATTTATATTTATCCTTGGCAAGTCAGAATTATTCATTGGTATCGTTTACAATTGAGTAAACAAGAGGTATCTTAAATTGATATTAGCGTGTAAAAATAGTTTCGAAATAATCATTTTCAGCAT
>NZ_JASJHF010000242.1:0-15385 GCF_033791185.1 Moritella sp.
TATTAACTTTTTGTTTTCCATCTTCAACATCGACTAGCCAAAGTTCGCCAATAGGCAATTCATCTTTACGCTTGATAAGCCCTTCGATTAGTTCTGGTGTGTAGCTAGAACCAGCACCAATTACAGCAATTTTTAATTGAGTCTTCATTTTGTCGTTACTCTCTATTGGATAAGCTGAGTTAATTTAATATCAAACAATAGCGGAGAACAAACCAAAAATTTGCTACTATCTATTAGCTGAGTTAATGCATGGAGTTTTAACAACATCGAAAATAAACAAAATCTACTTTCTAACTTGTACACATTTAGTGTCGTGGCAAAGTTTCTGAGTTTCACGCTGGCGGCTGAGGAGCTGTGTCTCACTCAAGGTGCAGTTAGCCAACGGATCAAAAAATTAGAGCAAGGATTAGGTTTCAAGCTCTTCGTGCGGTTAACTCGAAAACTTGAGCTTACCGAAGAAGGGTTACGCATATTAACCACGCTGACTTCATCTCTAGACAATATATTTTCAGAAATAGAGGATATCCGCTTTAATGAATTACGGGGTGAACTGTACATTGGTATTGCGCCAACATTTGCGCATTTATGGCTGCTGCCCCGATTGTCCGGTTTTCAAAAACAGTACCCATACTTAGATGTCAAAATTAGAGTGAAAGCCAGTAAGCTCGACTTTCAGAACCAGCCCGTAGATTTGGCGATTTACTATGGTGACGGAAACCATGCAGATTTTTATCATCAACGTCTATTTGATGAATCTCTCGTGCCGGTATGCACACCTGAATACGCTTTACAGCTGGAACTTGATCAGGATGACAGTCGATTACAGGAAGCCTGCTTTCTTCATTGTACTGAGTCTTTGGAATTTCTATCCCCACAGGCAGAATGGCAATATTGGCTAAAGAAGACTGGTCGCAACGTAGATATTTTGAAACGAAAATATGTATTTAACCACGAGGAACTCGCCTTAGTAGCAGCAAAAAATTCGATGGGGATAGCGATGGGAAGGTATCACCTCATTAAACCATATTTAGACAGTGGCGAGTTAATTGCACCATTAGAAACGGTCGCATCAGGGCTAGGTTACGACTTAATTTGCCCTAAAGGGCATGAAATGAGGCCTCGATTCAAAGCGTTTTCAAATTGGATTAAGCAGTTTATTTGATTGGTGTATAAATGATCTGTTTAGGCTTGCATGAACAGTGATTCACGCTGTAGTTATGCAACTTTTGGAATTCGCCACTTATAAAATGCCAATAAATTACACCTAGCCAATATATAACTCCAATATCTACTCTATACTGTACATACCGAGTAAATTAATATGAATGTATGGAGCATGATCATGAAAACATTAACTGGCGTAATTGCAGTTATCGCTCTAATAGTCTCATCGGCTGGACCTATCTCTGCTTCCCAAATTGACGTTTCTAATTTAGCATCTCTAAAGAATTCAATGTCGACTACAGAAATCGAAGCACAATTAACAGCCTGCTACAACACTGAACTGTCAAACCTTCACAGCATTGCTAAAGCGAAGAGTGACCATATACCTGAATTCGTTCGCAAGCAACAAGCAAAACAAGAGCTTGATAATGAATACGCACAAATACGTGCCGAGCTCAGTCTGTAACTGACATCTTAAATTTAAAGTTTAAGCGCTAACCTATTTATATCCACTTTCGAGTTAACGGAAACCTGCCAACGGCAGGTTTTACAACGATGATATAGCGCGACTACAGCTTATTTGCTATCCAGAGCCAGCGGTATTTCATCTAACATAATGGTGCCTTTGGTAACGCCATCTGCCAATTTTAAGTATTCACGGGTAAAAATAGGGCGGAATTTATCTGCATCCATCGCCATATAACGGTTTAATTGGCGATATAAAGTATACACAAAATTATCTCCCGTCTCAGCGCGTTCTGCAGGCGTCTTGCGTTTAAATTTAAATAAACGCTCATAAGCTTTATCATGATCAGAATGACCCATTAATACGATAGATTCACGCATAATCATGTCTGCAACAACCGGTAAACTTGGCGGAAAATCATAAGGCAAGCCATTGCTACGGCGTAACGTAGGGATCTGTTCGGCAACCTTAATAATGGCTTCTGGCGCATATTTGGTAAAGGTCAGCTTCCAGATATTAAATTGTGCCGAATCATAATCATAATTAAATGACGGGAAACTACTTGCAAGCATGGTATACATAGTTGCAATAGCTTCTGTTTGCGGCTGAGTTAAACTAATTGTTTGTTCCATACACCCTACTATCAAAATTTAAACATCTATTTACGGTACTCGTTACCGCACTCGCACGATGAACTAACTAAAAACATCAATCATCGTCGCGATCAGAACTGCCCGGATCAATAAATTGCGGTGGTAATTTTTTCAATGGCGTTGGCGTGACCGTGCGTTGATTCATAACCGGCCATGACGGGTCTCTATTTTGCTCTGTCATGCCAACCGTTAACTTACTAATACCCATGTCTGCTAATGCTTTATTTAAGTTGCTGTCTTTACGACTGGCTTTACTCACATTTTGCTTGCCATGCAGTGCTAATGAAATAAGACTGTGGACACTGGTATCATCTTTAAATAATAACCCAAAAGCAAAATTAACTGACTGATAATAAGGGTCTACTTGCGCCCCATCAACAGCTAATTTAAGGTCTGCTTCAGTAAATACTTCTAAACGAAGCGAGAGTTTATCACGCTGTTCTGCGGTCATCCGCAGGTTAATACCAACAGCAGTCTGAGTACGTTCAAGCCAATAATTAAAGATGCGTAACGCCGGTGAATCAGCTCGGCTTACTTCCATGCTATCCGCTAAACTAATTAGGCTTTCAATATTGCCAGAATTAGTAAAAATGTCATTAAAATTACGGCCTTTATTGACCAAATCTCGACGGTAATCGACACCATCAACGGCACGTTTAAGTTCAGCAATCGAATGTAACATCAACAGGCTGTGTAGCTTCTCGAAATGCGCTTGTTTAGGGGCGATGTATTGTGACTGCTGCAAGCGTTTTGAGCTAAACCAATAATCATAAACTTGCTTAATGTCCGCCATTTTTTGCGGATCTTGCCTAATCTGGTGGTAGTTCGGCATAAAACTACTTTGATTTTGGATATGACGCACACCTTGACGATTGATTGTCGGTTGAAAAGGTTGGCGAGCATCCGAATTTGGATTATTAACGGGTTGAATACTGGCGGGTGCATTGACCCTGTTCACCGCTGACACATCTTTAATATGTTGTAATTCAGAGCTATCAAGCTCGTACCAATCAAAGGCTGGATTACGACTATTAAGCTGAATACATAACACCTTAATATGCTCGATAGTAAAACCTTGACGCATAAATTCATCACAGCGAACACGGAATTTACTGTTATTAAAATTCAGCCGTTTTTGTGAATACTCAGCGACTAAATCAAACACTTGCTGAAAATACTGCAGGCTTGGATCCGGCGCAGATACAGGTATTGCCCCCTGCTCTTTAAAGTCTTCATACATAATGGCGTTATTGATGTACAAACCGCTATCATCTTGCTGAAGATAGTTTTTATTAATCAGTTCAGTAATGCTATGCTGTTTGTCTGATTGCAATGAGAAACGCGAAAAATCCGCAATGCGATCTTTATTTTTCTTGCATAACATCCATACTAATAAGCGAAATGCAGCATCAGAAAGTGATGATGATTGCGCGATATGATCAGGCACGATAAAGTATGTGCTTTCCATTTTTCTATTCATAACTGTTTAACACCACAATGCCATATTTAATTACAACTGAGCAATACGCTAACCTAAAGTCTACCATAGAAGACTTACTTGCACCTTTTGATTCCTTTGCTTTTTCAGACTTTGTCACTGTTCGGCCAGTGTCGGCGCTAACAGTAAAAAAAGCAGATCAACTAGTGACTGCTCAAGGTTATGAAATAACATTAGATTTATTGGAACAAAGTGACGAGCGATATATTATCGAAGCCTATTATGATATCACTGATAACAGTAATATCTATGCGATAAATGAATACGCACAACCGATAAACTTATTAAAAAACCCAGGCTTTACTCGCACTTGTAGTATCTGTAATACCAGCACTAATCGTAGCCAGGGGCTGATATTTAGTCATCCACAACAAGGTGATTTTTGTGCCCATTTAAGCTGTGTCAAAAAACGTTTACCTGAATTAATGCCATTTGTGAATTACTTGCAGAAATTACCGGCACTAATCGCCCAACTAGAACAACTACAAAGCAGTGTATTTAGCCAAGCTTATTCATCAGGTGCCCCGCTACGTTTGTATTTAGCGATTGTCGAAGATGAAATTCGCCAACATGGTTTTGTCAGCAAACAAGATGCGATCCAATTTCATCATGACTTTAAGTATGCCAGTTACAACAAAGCCGCACAGCGCTATCAATCCTCGTCATATCCTAAAGCATTGAGTTTCGAGTTTGTTGAAAAAGCCATTTTGTATACCAAGCAAATGAAGTCAACTAGCCTAAATGACAAGCTGAAACAGCTGTGTGAGCAAAGTGTATTGGCGGAAAATGAACTGGCTACAGCGGCCTTGATCATCTCGAATTACATCGTCAATAACCAAGGTTTGTTAAGTCATCAATCGCCACTGGCAACCGACAAAAAGCTAGCACTGCATAACGATGGCAGTCATATCAGTGAAGCGTTGCGCTTAAAAGGAAAACTAGGTGATTATGTTCGTTGCCGTATTACTGTAAATAGCTGTAAATACCAAATCGTCACTAAACGCTACGATATCCGAGGTAAAGATGATACCGGTCGCGTGGTGCAATTTAATCACCACCAAACAGTGACTGAAAAATCGTATATTTATATCAGTGGGTTTATCTCTAAGTTTTACCAAAACCAGTACGGCTATACCATTTCGGTATTAAAAGGCGTTAAGGTACTCTCTGCATAACCATCAGTGATGATAATATCCTCATTGATGGTTATGGCGGTATTATTCACCAATTCAAGCATAACAACGGTGATGAGCTTAACTCACCATTAAACGCCACCAAATCCCGGGTAAACTGGTAAAGCCAGTGGTGTACCATTTCACCTTACCATCTTTGATAATTAAGATGGTTGGGGTTACTTTAGTTTTCCAGTCACGGCCTAAATCATAGTTCTCATCATTAATCACATCAAAGCTATACTCATTGTGTTGTAAGTATTTCTTCACCCTCAAGTCCTCACCTGAACTTAATGCCACCGTCACCACCGGATAATATTCCGATAGCGTATCAACAGCAGGACTAACAAAGTTACACACAGAACACCACGTGGCCCAAAAGTAGACAACAACCGCTTGATCTTTACTTAACTCCGCAAGATCAACCGCTTCACCCGCCAATGTTGTCCCAGCTAATGCAGGGACGTTATCTTTAGGCACATCTTTGCCACGCCATACATCGACAGCACCAGTAATAATAAATGCGAGCAGCACAAAGATGGCTAATTGCTTAGCCCAACCCAAAAGTTGTAGCTTCATTTATTCGTTTCCTTTGATGGTTAACTAATAGCAAAATTACTTCTTACGCTGCGCCGCTAATGCACTCTTAACTTGTTGTTCTAATTGTTCGTAAGGAACTAGACCGCCAACAATTTGATCGGCAAAGATTAACGCTGGCGTACCAGATAAGCCAAACTCACGCATTAAATTCATGTTACCACTAATGGTTTTCTCAACGCTGTCAGCAGTATTATCAAGCCAGCCATCCGTATCGGTGATCTTGCTCACTTTCGCAATGGCACTGCTATCTAAGCGGCTTGGACGTGACATTAATTTTTCATGTAGCGCTGCAAATTTAGCCGGTTCATTTGCCCACACAGTTAAGGCAAATTCGGTCGCCTCTTTAGAGCTTGGGCCTAAGATCGGCACCAATTTATAAACCACACGTACTTCAGGGTACTCTTCGACTAAGCGCTCTAACAACGGCTCAATTTTTTTACAGTAAGAGCAGTTAAAGTCACTAAAGTAAGCGATTGTTAGTTCCGGGTTTTTGGCACCCATCCACGGGTCCATTTTATTGTTAAACAGGGCCGCTTGATTATCGCTTAAACTTTTGCCTTGCAGCTCTTTCACTTTATTCTGTTCGTGTGCTTGTAGCGCAATGATCGCTTCTTTTAATATCTCAGGGTTGTTCACCAAGGCTTCTTTTAGCATTTGGTTAAATTCCGCTTGTGGCATTGCCGTCACGTCTGTTTTTACTGGTGCAGCCCAGGCCATTTGAGTTGCTAAAATAGCCGCTGAGAGTGTTAATAATTTCGTTTTCATTGTGATTCCTATAATTAAATTTTTGTCTGTTATTTATTATATAAATGGCTATCCCACGCATATACACGCAGGATAGCCACTCATTATTATTCGCCGCTCGCTTGCTTAATTGCATTCATCACAGCATCGTCGGTTAAAATCACCGGCAGTGGAATACCGTTTGGCGCTTTCGGGCCATAGACGATATTAAATGGCACACCAAAACGGCCATTGTTTTGTAAGTAGTTGGTCACTAGTTCGGATCTAACCGTCCAGTCACCTTTCATGGTTACCATGTTTGCGGTTTGTAGTTTGCTGTAAACAGGATCTTGTAATACCACGCCTATCTTATTGGCTTTACAAGTAATACACCAATCAGCAGTAACATCCACAAATACTGTTTTACCGGCTTTTACTTGCTGTTCGATACTTACAACATCAAGATTTTGCCACACCAAATCATCAGGTAATCCTTGTGACCATTGATTAGTCGTTACAGAGGCGGCCAGCATACCTGCACTACCCAGTAACATGCCAATACTCACGCAGATAAGTACCGCTCGTTTACCTTTAAGTTTTATCATAAAACCAATAAATATAAGGCTAACAACACTGAATAGCACATAAATAACAGACATAGGTAAGAAGCTAGCTAACAAGGTGACTAACCATAAACATGTCAACATTAACAAACCAGCAAAGATAGTTTTAACCGAGCCCATCCAGCGACCCGGTTTAGGTAATAGACTGACAAGCGAAGGAAAAGTTGCAACTAATAACCAGGGTAAAGCCATACCAATCGCCAGCGCGGTAAAGATAACAAATAAACTTAATGTATCTGCACCAAGTGCATATGCAACAGCCGTACCCAAAAATGGTGCGCTACAAGGGGTGGCGAGTAACGTCGCAAACATCCCCTGTAAGAAGTGACCACGGTTACTGTCATCGCCTGTTGTAGCCAATTTAGTTTGTAGATTTGACGACAAGCTGAACTCAAATGCACCCAGCATATTTAATGAGAACACCGCCGTAATGATGACCATGATGGCAATAAACCAAGGGCTTTGGAATTGAATGCCCCAACCGATTGCTTGGCCAGTGAACTTTAAAGTAAATATAAAGCCAGCAAGTAACCAGAACGACACGATAATACCAGCGGCAGAAGCGAGGAACTGCTGTCTTATCTTGCTTTTCTCGACACTCGGTGCATCAATAATACTGCTTAGTTTCATGCCTAACACAGGTAACACACAAGGCATAATATTCAGTATCAAACCACCTAATAACGCAAACAGTACTATCCCAATTAAAGACTGTCCTGCAACAGTAACCAACCCAGCCATAACAGGCGTCGAGAACTCCAGTGCTTGTTTAGAGTCGAAGACCGTTAAATTTAATGGCTTATCAACTAACTCGACTTTGCCTAACCAACTACTGGCATCAAACACCGCTGTTAATGTGTCTGCCGTTTGCTCAACCGTAACCAATTTAAAGCTCGTATCAAGATCACCGTCAACTAATAATGTCGGTTTTTCAACCCAATCGTAACCCGTTACAGTCGCTTGTAACTGGCTATTTGCTTGATCCCATAACAACTCAATTGCGTTATTGTCATCGATTTGTCTCGGTACTTGAGTGATACTTTTATTATACAAAAACATCGCTTCAGCATCGGCTTGCAAATTTTCAATATCAACCGACATATTGATAGCATAGTCAGTTAATACACAAATATTAGTGCACGAAGATAAGGTTAATTTACCCGCTAATAGCAGTGGTTTATTAATGTCTTCTAACTGTAATTGCATTGGAAAGCTAACCGCATCGGTATAACCGTACGTCTCTAATCCCAATAATGAGAAATGCTTAGGGACTGGCCACTGCCAATCACTGTCGACAAGATTGCTTGAGCCTTGCCAATCAATACTGGGTGCAATACCGCCATCACCGGGTGAACGCCAATAGGTTTTCCAGTCGTCAGCAAGCTTTACTTCAAGTACAGCTGGCACGGTATTATTGATGCGGTCCACTTGTCCCGTTAGCATAAAACGCAACTGGATGGGTGGGTGTGATGGGTCTTGTAACCAGCCCGTTGTCTGCGCCGAAATACTCGTCGAGATAAACAGTAAACAAGTTACCAATAACGTTTTTATTGTCTTCAAATCATGTCTCCAAAAAGTACTTAAAGTCATCATGTTGATACTTCAATACCAATTGTATTAAGTCGGTTTCCAATAAACATAGCCATGCAAAATACGATTCACGCATGCAGAGTCTATAGATAAGCATAATTATTCTGTCATATACCTGAGTTACTCAAACACTTAAATATTAATATCAAACAGTTGTTAACATACTGATGTTTTAATCTAAGCCATTATAAGCGAGGTATAAAATGAAAATTACTCGTCGAACTTACACAAAATGAGATGACGGCGTTGCGAAGAAAAAAAGGTATTGGTAAGGTAGGTAAGATTAAGCGATTGACGCGTAAAGTAATGGCTAAACAGAATGATCATTAGAATGATCATGACGAGCTCTTCCACATGAGTGCTTGCTTTCTGTAACAATTTTTCCGTCAACTTACAAACGCCATCATTGCTCTCAAGATAACTGGCATTGGCAAGCTGGCTATCCAACGTTGTTTGGAAATCAGAGCCATAATTAGCGCTATCATTAGCCGCGGTCAAACTGGTTAACGCTTGAGTCTCTAGCTGAGCGTTATTTGACACCTGCGGATTGAATGAAAAAGCATTGTTAACCATACACGCGATCAAAAACACGACTATTAATAGCAGGCTTATATTGGCATTGTTTGTTGGTTTAGTGACGCGCATACATTCTTATGGTTAAATTCATCATAGAGCCTCTTTTTACCGACAATAATCAAACATGACAAGTCAGGTCTATTAAAATTACCCTTCTTTACGAAAAAAAAGCGAATAATCGATGTTATATACTAAAATGTAGTGATGAATTTGATTAACTGCTGGTATTTTTGTCATTTTAGCCTAGAATCCCGCCCTCTAGTTCATTTCTCTTTATCCAGTGTTGATAACAAAACCTATCGCGATGATTAAATAGAATGAAAAAGCACAAATAAAATATATATCACTGAATAATCGCTAGGAAATAGACACATGGCAAAAGGTAAAAAGTACGATTTTAATTTGGTACTAGCAGACGGTTCTTGGACTGCTGAGATTGTTAGAAAAATAACATCTAAAAAAACAGTTGTATCAAAAAGCCAAGCTGGTTTTGCTTCAGAAGCAGAAGCACAGGTTTGGGCAGAAACTGAATTAAAAGGTTTTTTACAAAACCAAATCGACCGTAATAATCGTCGCATTCGCTTAGTTTCAGAAAGCGTTGAAGAGATTATTGAAGAGTCTGACGAATCTGAAGAAGAAGACAACGCTTAATATCATCCAGATATAAGCAACGCCTTACTCCCATCGCTAATTAGCCTTAATTGGCGATGGTACATCACATCCCATCTGCTAGCCCTTGCACAGGTCTATACGTACAAATTGTTAATAGACAAAAGCCTAACGCCTGCACTGTTAATATCTATCTTTGCACCACCTCGGTGCGCACGCCAGCATGCTGCATAATATTAGCGACAGATCGTCATCTTAATCCGCTACATAGATCATAAAAACAGCGTAAATCAACTGCGTAAACCTACATTAAGTGATTAATCACTGTTTGATTGTGATCTCTTATCCTATAAACGTTTTTCTAAAGCTGGTATCAATATTGCTGAATTAATAGTGTATTTATTGCTATTAACAGATATTGAGAAGGCACCCTATGAAACTCTTATTTTCCAGATTATTCTCCAATAACATGATTGTCTTAACTGCATTGTTAATCGGTGTAATGCTGTTATTAAGTAACCAATTTTTCATGGCCGCATACTTATTACTCAGTGGTGGCATTGGTATTTATGTTTTGTTATTACAGCAAATTAAGCAAGAACAAAAAAGTCTACTCAAAATATTAGCGATTAACCAACAAGATCAAGTCTATACAGGTATAAATAAGTTGTTATCAGAACATAGTATCACGATGTTACTCCCCTTGTTGTCCGCGATTACTCAGTTTAATAAGCAGTATCAACGTGACTATAATGAAGTGAAAAATCAAAATTTAGAAATTGGTTATTCTGCTAAAGAGCTATCAAATAATGCCGATGATACGGCGAAACAATCGGACATCCAGCACCAAAATTGCTTAACAACAGCAACGGCTACAGCGCAGATTAACGTGACATTGGCGGATATATCCCGACGAATTGAGGATATTAACCGTGCCGTGAACGACGCCAAAGATAATTGCCAGCACAGCTTTAAAACCCTTGTTGATAGTAAGCAGCAAGTCTCGCAAGTTAATGATGTCATTATCAATACGCAACAGAGCTTACAGCAACTTAAAGACAAATTAGACACAGTGATCTTGATGTCTAATGTGGTAAGTGAAATGGCCGCGCAAACTAATTTACTCTCAATAAATGCTTCTATTGAAGCCGCCAAAGCAGGTGAATACGGGAGAGGATTTTCGGTTGTCGCCAGTGAAATGAAAATGCTCGCACAGCGTAGCCAAACATCCGCGCAAACGATTACTAACAAGACCAAAGAAGTAACCGAAAATATGCACGTTGTTGAAAGCTATATGCAAGATGCCATTGAGCATATTGATCAAAGTGGTATTAACGTTGAGTCTGCTTGTGGAAATCTCAATCATATTGTCAATATGACCGAAAATATGGCGGTCGACATTGACGGTGTAGCCGTTGCGACAGATCAACAAATGCATGCACTTAACGATATTACTCAAGCGGTTGAACAACTCACCGTACTTGCCGAACAAAATAGCCATATGTCGATGCAACAAGCAAATGTGGCGAATCACCTTCATCACATTACGCGTATTACATAATAAGGAGATTAATATGAACAATTCTATTCTGATTTACGGATTCACTATATTAGTCAGCACAATGCTTATTGCTATGGGTATTTATTTTCTCAAAAATCAGCAACGCAATGCATTACGCATCCAACAAATAACGGGGTTTAATGCCGTGACTCGGTTACGTGAATTACTCTCACATGTACAGCAGCATCGCGGCATAAGTAATGGTTTACTCAATGGTGATACCAGTTTGACAGCCAGACTAACTCCGTTGACTGCAAAAGTAAGTAATAACATTGCGCGTATTAATCTCGAATTTAAAGCGTCGGTGTTTGACGAACAATTACAACCGTTATCGCGATGGACATCGATTACAGAGCATTGGTCGCGACTATCGATAAAAACAGAACAGTTAACGAGCGCAAATAATTTACAACAGCATAATAAATTGATCCTTAATATCTTATATTTTATTGATGATATAGCTGAGCGGCATCAAATATATAAAATTGTCGATGCGCAAGGTGAGTCGGTGCGCCATATGTGGCTGGAGCTTTTGTTTACTGCCGAGAACATAGGTCAAATCAGAGCGATTGGTACCGGTGTGGCCGCGGCAGAAAAATGTACGAGTGTTGAACGCATTCGTTTAAATTATCTGTGTCATTCATTACAGCAAAGTTTAGAGGATGGCATTATGCTGGAAAACAGCGAGCAGATACGTCAGTTATTACAAGTTGTCGTACAGCAAATCACCATCACGGTTCCGAGCATAACGGCTGAAGAATTCTTTAATCTTGCCAGTGCTTGTGTCGAGCAAATATTGCAAGAATTCGATAAACAATTGCAACAATTTGAACAAGACATTATGCCTAAAAATGCAAATCTAGCAGCATGCAGCGATTAGATTTTTTTGGTTGAAAATGGTGACAGCCAGTCTCAGCTTAGCGCAAAAATGTGCTTCAAGTCGGATTGTAAAAAATAATGTAATACATTGATTTAAAGTTGGTTTAAAATAATATTTTTCATATAGTAGCGTGTTATGTTTCGGCATAATGCTAACAAGGATAGTTACAATGTCTTCTGATAAAGACGTAAATGAATATCTAATGTCATTGGGGGCATCACATCGAGATGTTAAGCCATACCCGGTGCTTTTTTATAAGTTAACGGGTAAAAAGGGCAAACCACGTTTGTTTGAAAATCCCATCAAATTATTTCTACTTCAATCAATAATCGGAGCAATTAGTTGGGGCTCTGTTATGTGGCTAGCTCTTTGGCAATTCCAAGGCTCTAATATTGTTCAATTATATGTTTCAATTTTTTTTGGTGTGTCTACAGGTGCTATTCTTGCGTTTCAGGTAAAAGTAAAATCAAAGCACTTGGGGTTAACTCAATGGGAAAATTGGCTGGAAGAAAACAGTTTTAAATCAAAGTAATAACAAAGCAAACTCTAAGCCATAGCTATTTGCCATATAGTTCCTCATATAAAGAATGGAGGTTGTTTTATCATAATAGCTGAGAAAAATGCCTTTCTAAAAGAAAGGCATTGCACTTATTATTACTGCATATTTTGTTTGGCTACATGCAAGTACCAGAATCCCACTCCCATTGGCTGGTAAAAGCATTGAATTTTTGCTGTGCTCTAAAACGTATTTTTTTGCCATCAGAGAATGTGCGGTAGCAGTCAGCATTAAAGCACTTAGTATTACAAGTTAGATAACCACTTTTAGATGCGGGCTGTGAAGGATATTTACTCTGCTCAACCCCACTGTTAGCATTTTGGTTTCTTAGTAAGCTTGCAATATTATAGTGCTTTTTTTGTACCGCATAATCGAGTGCTGAGCGTTTTTTATCTTTCCAGTTAACTGCATTTATATCAGCACCTGCCATTATGAGGGCTTGCGCAACATTAAATTTACCGAAATAAGCCGCAAGGTGTAACGGTGTGTCACCGGTGTTTTGTGTTTTTGCAGTGAGGTCTGCTTTTGACTTAACAAGTAACTTAACAATTTCAGCATTATCAAAATCGTGTTTGTTCGCAGTGTTATGTAAGGCGGTCCAACCATTTTTACTTTTCAGATTTGGATTCGCACCAGCTGCTAGAAGTGTTTTTACCATGGCGATGTTATTGCTGTTAACAGCCGTCATCAATGGTGTCCAGCCGTCATCGTTCGCGATATCTGGATTGGCTTTCAGTTCTAGCAATGCCTCAAAGGTGGCAGGTTTATTGTTTGAAACCGCTAACCTAAGGGCTGTACTTCCATTATTATTTGTCGCATTGATATCGGCCCCTGCGTTAACCAATATTTTAGCTAAGTCACTTAAGTCATGTTTAGTGTTTTTTGCATCGTTAACTGTTAAGTGTAAGGCTGTCCAACCATCTTTCTCTTTGAGGTTTGGATTGGCGCCACTTGCTAGCAGTGTTTTAACCATGGCTGTCGAATTGCTATTGACGGCCCTCATCAGAGGCGTCCAACCTTCATCGTTTGCTAGATCAGGGTTGGCTTTTAGCTGTAATAGAACTTTGAATGTTGCTGACTTATTGCTTAATACAGCTAAGTTAAGCGGTGTATATCCATCATTCTTTTTCGCATTGATATCGGCCCCAGCGTTAACCAATAGCAGTGCTATTTCACTTAAGTCATGTTTAGTATCCTCTGAATTATTGACGGTAAAGTGCAAGGCCGTCCAACCATCTTTCTCTTTAAGGTTTGGATTGGCGTCACTTGCTAGAAGTACTTTTACCATGGCGATATTGTTATTGTTAACAGCCGTCATCAGAGGTGTCCAGCCGTCATTGTTTGCGATATCTGGATTGGCTTTCAGCTCAAGCAATGCATCAACGGTGGCAGGTTTATTGTTTAATACCGCTAACCTAAGGGCTGTACTTCCATTATTATTTGTCGCATTGATATCGGTCCCAGCGTTAACCAATATTTTTGCTAGTTCACTTAAGTCGTGTTTAGCATCTTTTGCTTTGTTTACAGTGAAATGTAATGCGGTCCAGCCGTCTTCTTCTTTGATATTTGGATTGGCACCAGCCGCTAGAAGCGATTTAACCGTGGTTGTAAATTTTTTGTTGACAGCCGTCATCAGAGGCGTCCAGCCTATATCACTAGTTATATCAGGATTGGCGCCTTTTTTAAGCAAGACTTTGCTCATCTCAATACGATTATTGGTTACGGCATAATATAACGGTGTGTAGCTATCACTGTCTGCTTTATCAATATCAACATTTGATTTTAACAGTACGTTAAATGAGTTCGGGGCGTTATGATAAATGGCTCCAATCAGAGGTGTACGATTTTTTACATAGAAAGTGTTCAGATCAAACCCATCATCGATATACTTCTGCACCTTTTCAGTGTTGTCATGTTTTAATGCATAACCTAATTCGCGATGTTGCTTTTCTCGCATTGAAATTTTGGTTTGGATGAATTTTTCTAGCGCAGGTTTACTTTTTGCCGTCTCGAGCAGTGTGTATCCAGAGGCGTTTTTTTCATCAAACGCTATTTTATTATCAAAAAGCAGCTGAGCCACATTTACATGCTCATCTGTTAAATAAGAAAGCGCTATATTATTTCTGCTATCTTTTTCGTGGATATTAGCGCCGAGGTTCAGAAGCTGTTCAACTGCCTTTTTATCACCAGCTTTAGCCGCCATCATAAGTGGGGTTACATTGTGCTCTTGAATATTTTTTTCATTGACATCACGGCCTGAAGCTACGAAGTATTCAATCGCATTATAACTGCCATTACTAGCCGCATGGTGTAATGGAAATTTAGCTTTACCAATTGTGGTTGGAAGTGTTTTAAAATTTTGATTATCAATTGCTGCTAATGTGTCTACATCACCGATTGTTATCGCTTGTAAATAATTTTCAGGGGTTGGTTTAGGCGCGCAGCCAGAAATAGCAACTATCATAAGCACTGATAGCAGAGTCTTTTTATACATTGAGATTAATCCTTTAAAATTTGAGCTTGTCAGCTAGATAGCGTTAGCATAAAACACAATACTATCATTGACTTACTTAAATATGAATCAGTATTAGCTAACAATCTGACATTTCTGACATTTATGACGCATGATTTGTTTATTAATTTAAATGGTTATGCGGTTATTGAGATTAACGATGATAATGACATGACGGCAATACGTGGGTATGAGTGGTGAG
>NZ_JASJHF010000243.1:0-3254 GCF_033791185.1 Moritella sp.
ACTGCTAATAGGATCAATTTTACCTGGACGGTCAATGTCGCGAGAGTCTATGCCGCGCCACTCTTCAAGTGGTGTTTTACGTATAAAAGCAGTACCACGCACGTCGGTAATCGTACTAATGTCTTCGCCACGAGAAATACGGTGTGCAACTTCTACCAGTGGGCGTTCAGCATTACCGTAAATAAGAATGTCGGCTTTGGCATCAAAAATAACACTACGGCGCACTTTATCAGACCAATAATCATAATGGGCAATACGTCGTAAACTGGCCTCAATGCCGCCAATGACTACCGGTACACCTTTATAAGCTTCTTTACAACGTTGGGTATATACCATTACAGCACGGTCTGGGCGTTTACCACCTTCGTTATTTGGCGTATAGGCATCATCATGACGCATACGGCGTTCAGCGGTATAACGGTTGATCATTGAATCCATATTACCAGCCGTAACACCAAAAAATAAATTGGGTTTACCTAACTGCATAAATTCATCTTTTGAATGCCAGTTTGGTTGAGCAATCATCCCAACGCGAAAGCCTTGAGACTCTAGCATACGGCCAATAATCGCCATGCCAAAACTTGGATGATCGACATAAGCATCACCACTAACCAAAATAATGTCACAACTATCCCAACCTAAGTCGTCCATTTCTTGACGGCTCATCGGAAAAAAAGGTGCAGGACCATAGCATTCGGCCCAATATTTTGGGTAGTCAAATAGTTCTGTTTTTGGTAATGGGATCATAAAAAAAGTACCTAGATATAATTGCCGCGCAGTATAACAGAAATAAAAAGTTAAATACGTGTAAAAAATGTACCTTTGACCCACTCAAACATAAAATAATTACAATTTAATCGATATAATCACTATAGATATTTGATTTCTGTGTTGATTATTTGTTTAATAGTGCGTCAAAAAATTATAAGGCTGTATATGAACAACTTTCCATTAATTGTTGCTAGCGTAAGTTTACTGTTAAGTGCTTGTGCAACAAATGAGGCTATCGTTAATAAAAGCGATGACCAAACGAGTACTTTTACTGCACCTGTGCAAGGCGAAGAAGTATTAGCGCCAGATAACAGCAAAGCGATCACCTTAGAAAAGATCATGTCTGATCCAGATTGGATCGCACGTTCTCCGTCAAGATGGTATTGGGGTGATGACAATCAAACAGTTTTATACAAGCAAAAACGTTTAGGTAATCCACTTACTGACCTTTACAGTAAAAATATTGCAGAGCCGGGCAATGGTAGTAAAGTGGCTTTGGCCGACTTACACCTTAAAGCCGACCGTAATGCGGTATTGAGTTCAGACGGCACTAAAGAATTATACACCTTTAAAGGCAATGTTTTTCTCAAAACGTTGGCTACAAATGAAGTGCAACAGTTAACGTACACTTCAGCGATTGAAAACCAAGTGATGTTTTTAAGTAATGGCAATGTTGCCTATCGCATTGACAATGTGTTTTATGAGTTTGATACAAAAAACAATCAAATTCGTGAATTAGCAAATTTGCAAATGACCAATACACCAGGCGGTGAAGCTAGTAACCCCACTTATATTGCTAATGAACAACAAAAGCTAATCAAATATATTGCCAAAAAACAGCACCATAAAGACTTACGCGCTGACGAGGCAAACAAACTACGCAGTGAAAATAATACCATAGCTACCGCTGTTTTTTATTTTGGTGAAGGCAAGAAACTGGTCAATTCAAGACTGTCGCCAAATGCTGAGAAACTGATTGTCAGCGTAACTACTGATGTAAGTTGGAGCAATGATGGTGACATCATGCCTAATTATGTCACCGATGATGCAAATATAGACGCCCAAAAAGCTCGTCGTAGAGTATCGGATAACCGTAAATACGAAGAGCAAGTGTATTTAATTGATTTGGTTAACAATGCTCAGTACTTGTTAACGTATGATGCGTTACCGGGATTTGATGAAGATGTGTTAGCGTCTGTTAAAACAGAAAATTATGCTCGTGAAGGCAAAGAATATAAATCAGAGAAAAAGCCTCGTAATATTCATCTAATGAATTCTAATAGTATTCAATGGCATGAAAACTCCAAGCAAGTCGCCATTATGTTCGAAGCTTGGGACAACAAAGACCGCTGGATTGCGACCATTGATTTTGAGTCGAGCAAACTTGTTAATCAACATCGCTTACATGATGATGCATGGATTAACTGGGCGTTTAATGACTTTGGTTGGTTTAGCGCAACCGAAACTTTATATTTTCAATCAGAAGAAAGTGGTTACGGCCATCTTTATGTGAAACCGCTTAATGGCGAAACCAAAGCATTAACGCAGGGCAATTATGAAGTACGCGACTTAACTCTTACTAACGATGGTTCAAGTTTTTACTTTCAAGCCAATAAACATCATCCGGGTATTTATGAAATATACCATGTCGATGTTAATTCGGCCGTTATTCGCGCGGTAACAGATTTAGGCGGTAATAACTCATATGCATTGTCTCCTGATGAAACTAAGCTGCTTATTGAACACTCTACAACAACGATGCCACCTGAGCTTTATGTGCAAGACATTGGCGAAAATATTGAAGCCATTCGCTTAACGCACACTGTTACTGAAGAGTTTTTAGCGATGCCTTGGACTGCGCCTAGCATTGTTGAAGTGCCATCAACGCATACTCAACAAGGCATTTTCTCTCGTGTTTATCAGGGTGCACCTAGTGAAGGTACTAATGCAGCAGTACCAGGTAAAGCCGTAATGTTTGTTCATGGTGCCGGTTACTTACAAAACTCTCATTTAGGTTGGTCAGGTTATTTCCGCGAGTTTATGTTTCACTCAATGTTAGTACAACAAGGTTATACCGTTATTGATATGGATTACCGTGCATCAGATGGCTATGGCCGTGATTGGCGTACCGCAATTTACCGTCATATGGGTAAGCCTGAAGTAGAAGATATGCTTGATGGTGTCGATTGGTTAGTGGATAACGCTAACGTTGATAGAAATCGTGTTGGTGTTTACGGCGGCTCTTATGGTGGTTTCTTAACGTTGATGTCGATGTTTACCGAACCAGATGTATTCCAAGCGGGCTCTGCTCTGCGTTTAGTGTCTGACTGGACTTCATACAACCATGGTTATACCGCAAACATTCTAAATACCCCTGAAGACGATAAAATTGCCTATGAGCGCAGCTCGCCAATTTATTTTGCTGAAGGCTTACAAAAACCATTACTGATCAATGCGCCTATGGTCGATGATAATGTGTTTTT
>NZ_JASJHF010000244.1:0-11963 GCF_033791185.1 Moritella sp.
AGGCCGTAATTAATTAGATAGCTCGTCTGCTAGCAATAAATTGAAATTTTATTTAGCCATAAAAAAACCAGCTATTAGCCGGCTTTTTTACTGCTTAATTAATTACTGAGTTCCACGTGAAACTCAATAAACTATAACTAATTCTCGATTCTAATTTTCTGAATATAACTCATTAATTGTATCAGCTAATATGGTTACGCCACGTTCAACAACATCGTCATCTTGTGCATAATTAAGTCGAATACATTCTTGTGTATGTTGCCAATCTTGATCTAAACCAGGAAAAAAATAATGGCCAGAGACAATCAATAATCCCTGTTCTTTTAATTTTTTATAGAGTTCATTTGATGAAATAGGTAAGTCTTTAAACCACAACCAAAGAAATAATGCACCTTCAGCTTTATGAATTTTAAACTTAGGAGAGGTAATTTTAGACTGCAATAAAGCAATCGCCTTTTCTGCTTTGCTAAGATAAAAAGGTCTAATTACGTTATTACTCAGCTCGATTATTTCTTTCGATTTTACCAATGGTAAAGCGATTTCAGGACCAATACCACCTGGTGATAATGCCATTATTCCAGATAGATTATTCATAGCTTTAATGATTGTTTCATTGGCAATAACGATACCGCAACGAGAACCAGGTAAACCAAATTTTGATAAGCTAAGGCAAAGAATAGTATTATTGTTCCAGAATGGTGTTGCTTCTGAAAAGATAATATTTGGGAAAGGCATACCATAAGCATTATCGATAATAAGTGGTATATTGTTTTCTCTTGCTAATTGATCAAGGTGCTTAACTTCTTCGTCAGTTAATACATTACCAGTTGGATTTGTCGGGCGAGAAACACAAATAGCACCTATATCATCATCTATTTTTAATGCATCAAAGTCGACATGATACTTAAATAGACCATTATCCAACTCAGTTATTTTGGGTCTAACGGCAACAAAAGCTTCTTCCGAAACACTCGCATCTGCATAACCAATATATTCTGGCGCTAATGGAAAAAGTACTTTTTTGTTTTTATCTCCACTGAAATTACCACCTAAAAGGTTAAACAGATAGAAGAATGCATTCTGACTACCATTGGTTAACATGATATTTTGAGCTGATAAATCCCACCCATATAAATCATTAAATAACTCAACAAGTGCATTAATAAATGTATTTTTTCCCTGTGGCCCATCATAGTTTGCGAGGGTGTCTAATAACTTACCTTCGTCTAATAACTGTTGCATTAGTTCATTTAATCTTTCTTGCACTTCAGGGATTGCAGCCGGATTTCCACCGCCTAGCATCAATATCTCATCACCACCCTTAACTCCTTCATTAAGGTCATCCATTAATTCAGTGATGCCTGAGTGTTGCGTAAATTTATTTCCAAAAATTGAGTAAGGCATTTCTGTTCCTTAACGATATGAATATTGTTTCACATGAAACATGGTTGTCTTGTTGTCAAATAAACTCTGCTCTTAATAAGATAATAGCGAATCCATCGAAGCTTTATTTTCTTAACCAGATATTAAGAGATGAGTACAAATAATCATTTTCACCTGGAACCTATGTTTAATTCTATTCAATCTAAGTTCCACGTGAAACAAAAAAGCTCAGGAAATTCTGAGCTTTTATTAATCATCATATACCCGCACCAATGGCAATCTAGTGCAGCGTAATCTTAAAACTTACAAAACAGATACATCTGCTACTTGTAAGAATAAGTTACGTAAACGATTTAAAATAGCTAATCTATTAGCTTTTACTGCAGGATCATCAGCCATAACCATTACGCTATCGAAGAATGCGTCCACAGGAGCTTGTAGACTAGCGAGTTCGAACAAGGCTGACTCGTAGTCTCCGTCTTTAAATAAAGGGCTTAGCTTCACTTCTAGAGAGCCTAAAATTTCGGCTAATGCAATTTCTGCGCCTTCAGTAAGTAAAGAATTGTCCACATCGGTATTAATTTCAACTTTTACTTTCGCAAGGATATTTGAAATACGTTTGTTAGCTGCAGCGATTGGCTGTGCTTCAGGAAGCTCTTGGAATTTAGCAACGGCTTGAATTCGTTTTTCAAAATCAACAGGCTTAGTTGGGCGGCGATCTAATACTGATTGAATCAGTTCGACACTAAAACCATTTGCTTGATACGTTGCACGGAAACGCGCGAACAAGAAATCAACCACATCGTTAACAACGTTAGCGTTAGTTAATTTATCAGTATATTGTGTTTTAGCAATTTCAACTAATTCAACGATATCTAGATCTAGCTGTTTATCTTTAATGATACGTAGCAGACCAATCGCAGCACGACGAAGTGCAAATGGATCAGCTGTACCTTTTGGTGCTTGACCAATACCAAAGATACCAACAAGTGTATCTAATTTATCTGCAAGAGAAACTGCACAAGCAACTAAAGATGTTGGTAGTTTATCACCAGCAAAACGTGGCAGATATTGCTCATTAAGTGCAACTGCAACTTCTTCTGCTTCACCGTCGTTACGTGCATAGTGCATGCCCATCACACCTTGAACGTCAGGGAATTCTACCACCATGTCTGACATTAAGTCAGCTTTAGCTAATAGACCTGCGCGTTGTGCGTGCTCGGTATTTGCTGAGATTTTACCGGCAATAGCGGCGGCTAAATCTGCAATACGTTGTGATTTTTCTTTTAATGTACCGAGTTGTTTTTGGAATAAAACCGTTTCTAGATCAGCAAGACGACTTTCTAACGTGCGTTTCTTATCGGTATTAAAGAAGAATTCAGCATCAGCTAAACGTGGACGAACAACTTTTTCGTTACCTTCAATTACTTGTCGAACATCTTTACTGATGATGTTGGAAACAAAGATAAACTTAGGTAACAGCTCGCCGTCAGTGCTTAACATTGGGAAGTACTTTTGGTTGTCTTTCATCGTGTAGATCAAAGCTTCCGCTGGTACGTCTAGGTAACGTTCTTCAAAGTTACCGACTAATGTTACTGGCCATTCTACGAGAGACGTTACTTCTTCAAGTAGGTCTTCTTCGATTTCAGCAACACCGCCGTGTTCGCTTGCAGCCGCAATAACTTGCTTACGAATAACATCTTTACGACGCTCGTAATCAACCATTACCATGCCGTGATCTTCAAGCATATCAACATAATTGTCAGCGTGTGGTAATTCAAAATCACCTTTACCTAGGAAACGGTGACCACGTATAGTACGTGCCGCTTTAATACCTAAGATTTCGCCTTCTAGTGCTTCAGCACCAAACAACATGGTAATTGTATGCACTGGGCGAATGAATTGAATCGGGCTAGCGCCCCAACGCATTGGCTTGCTAACAGGCAGTTTAGCTAAAGAGGTGGCTACCATATCAGCAACAAGTGCTTGTGTTGGTTGACCTTTTACTTCAGATTTATGCAGTAACCATTCACCTTTGTCGGTTTTTACTCGGCCAGCTTGCTCAACAGTAATACCGTTGCCGCGTGCCCAGCCTTGTGCCGCTTTCGTTGCGTTACCGTCAGCATCAAATGCAACAGAAACAGCAGGACCGCGTTTTTCAATTACTTTATCAGCTTGTGAATCAGCAAGAGCTGAGACGGTTAATGCTAAACGGCGGGGGGCTGCCATCCAGTTAACGTCTGCAAATTCTAAACCGGCTTTTTCTAGCTCTGCTTGGAAGTTTGCTGCAAATGCTTCTGCTAATGTACGCAGTGATTTTGGTGGTAACTCTTCAGTACCAATCTCGATTAATAAATTTTCAGTTGCCATGCTACTTCCTATTTGTCTTTTTTACATAGCGGGAAGCCTAGTGCTTCACGAGATGCGTAATACGCTTCAGCCACACCTTTAGAAAGGGTGCGAATACGTAAAATATAACGTTGACGCTCTGTCACTGAGATTGCATGACGTGCATCTAGCATATTAAATGCATGGCCAGCATCAAGAATACGTTCGTATGCTGGTAGCGGTAGCGGCACTTCTAAATCTAGTAGTTTTTGCGCTTCTTTTTCACTTTCATCAAACAGAGTGAATAGGAAATCAACATCAGCATGTTCGAAGTTATAAGTTGATTGCTCAACTTCATTTTGGTGGAAAATGTCACCGTATTTAACAGTGCCTAGAGGACCATCTGTCCATACTAGGTCGTATACGCTATCGACATCTTGGATATACATGGCAAGACGTTCAAGACCGTAAGTCATTTCACCTGTAACAGGTTTACATTCAAGACCGCCAACTGCTTGGAAGTAAGTAAACTGTGATACTTCCATACCGTTTAGCCAGATTTCCCAACCTAGACCCCAGGCACCCAACGTTGGGTTTTCCCAGTTATCTTCTACGAAGCGAATATCGTGAACCAATGGATCAAGACCAACTTCTTTCAGTGAGTCCAAGTATAATTCTTGGATGTTCGCTGGCGATGGTTTGATCACTACTTGGAACTGATAGTAGTGTTGTAAACGGTTTGGATTTTCACCATAACGGCCATCGGTAGGACGACGCGATGGTTGTACGTAAGCATAAGCCATTGGCTCTGGACCTAATGAACGTAAAAACGTCATTGGGTGAGAGGTGCCGGCACCTACTTCCATATCGAATGGTTGTACGATCGCACAACCTTGACGAGCCCAGTAATCCTGCAGTGCTAGGATCAGCCCTTGAAAAGTTTTAACATTATATTTTGACATGATATCTGCACAATAAAGCAAAGAAATAATCACCAAAGTATACCTGCTGAGCAGATATGAATATAGGGTAAATTACAAAATTTGACTTGGTTAGTGCGGTTTTTTCAGCTATTTGAGTTAGCGCAGTAATTTAATGTTAGAAAAGTGGCTGAAGAGGTGATAAATACGCGAATATATTATCCTTATATTCGCGCGTTAAGACGGGCTAATTAACGCCTTTTTTAATCAGGTATTGATACGGCAGTTGTTCGGTTTGACTCGCCACTAGTGTGTGATCCATAAACTGACAAAAACTAGGAATGTCACGCACTGTTGCTGGATCGTCAGCAATGATAAGTAAAGTCTGGCCATCATCGAGTTTTCTTACTGTTTTGCGTACCATCATTACGGGCTCTGGACAGCGTAAACCTAGGGCATCTAGTTCATGTTCTGGATTCGAAAATAATGAGTTCATCAGGTTTTCTCTATGTGGTCAATATACGTAAATAGACTAATATTAATGAGTAGTGGTAATTATATATTGGATAATCACCATAATGTTGTTAAATTGTTAATAACCGCGTGATACTTATCTTGCGCCGTTAAGTAACCATCAACAAGGAGTGTGTATGTTACTACAAGCCAGTGGCAGACTAAAAGTATATTTTTCAATCGCTTTTTTTTCTTTTCTAATCATGCTTATGGAAGTCCCTATTGCCGATACTGGTACTTGGCTCGGGGTATTAAGTATTGTTGCGATCGCAGTTTGGGTTGAATTAAGTGATTATCTTGTCGAAGAAGACAGTACTGAAAATAAAGCCGAAAAAACGGAACACAAAGACGATTCGAAGTAAATATAACAGAGGGTATATCACCCTCTGTTATATTACCCTTAGTGCCGTTATCCCGCCTGCAATACCTCACCTTGAAATTGTAAAACTGTAATTGTTATCTAAGCTTAATTTTACTACCTGTATATTGGAGTTAATTATGAAAGGTAACACTCAGGTGATCACTAGCTTAAACGGCTTATTACACAATGAGCTAGCAGCGATAGATCAATATTTTACCCATTCTCGTATGTATCAAGATTGGGGGTTAGAAAAACTCTACCAACAAATGAATCATGAAATGGAAGAAGAAATCACCCATGCTGATTCGCTGAACAAACGTATTTTATTTCTTGAAGGCACGCCTAATTTAAAAGATCGTCGTGACTTACTCATTGGTGATGATGTTCCCAGCATGCTAAAAAATGATTTGGTGTTGGAGATGGAAGTCGTTGCCGCGATAAGAGCGAGTATTAAGCTATGTGAAGATGAAGGCGACTATCAAACCAGGCAGGTGTTATTACCTTTACTCGCAGATACCGAAGAAGACCATGTTTATTGGTTAGAGCAGCAATTAGGTTTGATCCAAAAAATTAGTTTAGCAAACTACATCCAATCTCATATCGGTGTTTAATCGACTCATATTCGGGGTTACTTATGCAAGGCAACAACCAAATTATAGTACTATTAAATAAAGCATTAGGCTGTAAATTAGTCGCGATTAATCAATATTTTTTACATGCCCGCATGTATCGAAATTGGGGGCTAGAGCAACTTGATAAAGCAGATTACAAACAGTCTATTTTGAAAATGAAACAAGCCGATAAGTTTATAAATCGGATCTTATTTCTACAAGGATTACCTAATTTACAAGATTTAGGGCGACTGGCGATAGGTGAAGATACGCCTGAAATGCTGCACCTTAATATGGAACTTGAATTGAGTATTCGAGTGGTGTTACAAACCTTGATCGCGGAATGTGAAAAAATCCAAGATTACATTAGTCGTGATATGGCCGCTGAAATATTAGAAGAAGTTGAAGAGCAAATCGATTGGGTTGAAAGCCAAGAGTATCTTATTCGCCATGCTGGTTTAGATAATTACTTACAGTCACAGATGTCGAATTAATCGTGTTAGCTATAACCGCTAAGCAACCTGCGGCTGTTGTTGTGCTTGTTTAATTAAGGTCTGATTTAAGATCTTTTTTGTACATTGGCAACACTTGCCACATTGATTACCGATACCAAGCTCAGTACTTAATGCTTTCATGGTTGTTGCTCCTTCATCAATGCTGTGAATTAACTGCTTATCGGTAATACCGCGACAAATACATACGTACATAAATAATTATTCCGAACTTGAATTTATGTCGATATTAATATGAATGAGAATGATTATCAAGCCACTATGAGGCGAAAACTTTGGCTTTTACCATATCTCGATATTGTTTTGGAGCCATATCAAAGTGTTGCTCGAATTTTTTTTTGAAATAATATGCGTCACGAAAACCGACTTGTTCGGCGACATCACACATGGTGAGGCCAAAGTCGCGTAATAGCACCTGAGCGGTCTCCAGTCTAAGTGTTAACAAAAACTGATTGGGGGTTTGTCCGACTTGCTCTTTGAAGCGGCGATTGAAGGTACGTAGCGGTAATTTACAAACATCGGCAATCATTTGATTAGTTATCACTTTAGCCATATTACGCTGCATCCAGTCTTGTGCGAGGGCAATAGATTCATCGAATTGAACTTGGCCGCCAATTTGGTAGAAAGGTTGCTGCTGCGTGCGTGATATTTCATGAGAGAAATGGTTTTCAATCACACTAGCGATCTTTTTGCCAAACATCTCATTGATTAAAAACAACATCATTTCTGATTGTGAATTAATACTACCTGCACAATATAAACCGTTGGCGGCGGTAATCGAGGCCTGACGATTGAGTTTTACTTGTGGGTAGTGTTGGCTAAATTGATCGTAGAAATACCAGTGCGTTGTTGCGGGTAAGCCGTCAAGTAATCCCGCTTCAGCCAACCAACAGACGCCAGTTCCAGTAGATAAAATTTTTGCGCCACTGTTATATTGTTGATGTAACCAAGGTAATATTTCTGGGTGTTTAATTATTGATACTAAAGGGTTTCCCCACATTGGAGGGAAAATTACCAAGTCAAATTTTTGTTCACATGAAAAGGTTAAATCGGGTTGTAAGCGTAACCCTGCGGTGAGTGATTTAGCTGCTAAACTAGTCGAAATTAATTTTATTTCCAGCGGATCTTGATGCTGGGTTTTTCGGTCACGTAAGCGTGATGCACCGGAGAGCATTTCTGCGGCTAAAGAGATCCCGGTGACTAACGCTTTATCATAAAGTACAAATCCAATTTTCACAGCAAGCTCCGATTCGATAACAATCTAAATTTAGACTATCTATTTATTTATGGTCCAGTGCCTTGCTTTTATGGACTAAAAAACCACTGTGGCACAAATGTCAGGGTAAATGGCACAGTTGAAAGTGTATTGTTAGTATAACTTGCTAGACTAGCTAGCAATAGCTTAGATTCGAATGAGATGTAATAAAATGGCGAAGTTACCGTTAATTGTTGGTTTGGGTGGTATTAATGCGGCTGGACGTAGTTCTGGTTTCCACAGTTATAAGCGTTTAGTGTGTGACGCGCTGCAAGATGATGTCATGGCCAGTACTTGGCAAGATCTCGCTCAGCGTATGGGACTTGATGCTAGCGATATCAATGCTGATATTATTGCCCAGATTAAAGCGGGTACCTTAGTACGTCGTGCCACCACATTTGTTCCAGAAGCGGTACCTTTTCAACGTAAAGCCAAATTGGCACCAGGTACAACGCCAATTACATTTCAATTAAAAAAATCTAAATTGCCTCAAACGCTCCCGGTTAATTGGCAGCTTACCGATATTGATAATAAAACCGTTGAAGTGACTGTTGATGGCGACTTTGATGTGTTAATTAATGACACTATTGCTTATCCGGTATCAAGTGCTGGTAATATCCCAACTGGTTTTGATTTAGATAAATTATATAATTCTCGTTCACACCCTCGTGGTTTAAAGCTTACCGTATACGGTGCTTCTGATGCGCTCAACTCACTGGGTATTGATTGGGACAACATACTTAAGTTAATTAACCCAGATGAAGTTTCTGTTTATGCGGGGAGTGCATTAGGGCAAGTGGATGAAAATTCATTTGGTGGCATGCTTTCAGCATATTTTAAAGGCGGCCGTGTAAGCACTAAAATGATGGCAATGGCGTTAGCCGAAATGCCTGCTGACTTTATTAATAGCTATGTGATCAACAGTGCTGGCACTACGGGGACGAGTATGGGGGCTTGTGCCAGTTTCCTGTATAATTTGCGTCAGGGTATGTTAGATATCCAGTCTGGTAAGTCAAAAGTCGCGATTGTTGGTAACGCTGAGGCACCTGTTGAAACTGGGGTGATGGAAGGTTTTCGCGTGATGGGGGCATTAGCTGAAGATGATCAGCTTAAAGCATTGGATAGCAGTGATAGCGTGGATAACCGCCGTGCTTGTCGTCCATTTTCATCTAACGCTGGCTTTACCATGGCTGAATCAGCACAATTTGTGGTGTTGATGGATGATGAATTAGCTTTAGAGCTAGGTGTGACCATTTACGGTTCTGTTGCTGATGTATTCATTAATGCCGACGCGAATAAAAAATCAATTTCAGCACCGGGTATTGGTAACTATGTGACCGTCGCGAAAGCCACCGCATTAGCGAAAGCAATTTTAGGGGAAGGTGGTTTACAACATACCTTTGTCCAAGCGCATGGTACTGGAACGCCACAAAACCGCGTTACTGAAAGTCATATTTTGAGTGAAGTCGCGGCTAGCTTTAATATTACCAATTGGCCTGTTACGGCAATTAAATCCTATGTTGGCCATTCAATGGGCGCGGCAGCGGGCGATCAATTAGTGGCATCGCTTGGTGTATGGCAGCATGGTTGGATCCCTGGTATTAAAACCATCGATCATATTGCTGATGATGTTCACCAAGCTAACCTTAACATCTTAACAGACCATCAGTTTGTCGGTGATAAAGGCCAAGATATGAAAGCGGTACTCTTAAATGCCAAAGGGTTTGGCGGTAATAATGCCACTGGCCTAGTATTATCTCCCCAGCAAACACTAATGATGCTAGAAGCGAAGTATGGCGTGTCAGTCGTCAGTGCTTACCAAGAAAAGAATAACCTAGTCCAAAAAACCGCGGTGACGAATGATAGTAATGCGTGTCGCGGTGATGAAAATATCCGTTATGCATTTGGTACTGCGGTTATCGATGACGCGGGTGTGAACATCAATACGCAAGAAGTGCGTTTACAAGGTTTTGCAAACGCAATTAAGTTAGCACAAGATAATCCGTATCACGATTATAGCTAATGCATTTATTGCCCTTGCACGTTAAGTGCGTGCAAGGGGATATGCGACTAGGTTCATATCATCTGCCATCACTTGTAACTCTTCCGTGATCTCCACGAGCTGCTTCAGCTTTTGAATTAATAATAACGTATGTTTATGGTCATCATTTTCATAGCGCTTGAGTAACTCCTCTATCTCACTAATATAAAATTTATCGATATTGACGGGCGCCAAGATAGTACTCTGTGTTTGCTCTAATGCGCCACTAATCAATTGCGCCACTAAAGCTAAATCTTGCTGTAATCGCGGATCAATAATTTTATTTCTGTGTACCCCTAAGGCTGATAATGCCGATAACATGGCGTGATTTCGACGTGAAATATCGTATACATGATTTAGTTTATGACGTTTATCGTTGGGTTCAACTTGCATGTCTTTCCATGATGCGATCAAATGACTATCGGCGACATAGGCTTTACGACGGGAGACCCGGTACGGTAAATCATTATTTTTTCCCGAAACATATTGTTTAATTATCTCATTAAAATAATTTTGATTAGCGGTGATTGCTTCGACTAAATATTTAGGGAATTGCTTATATTGCCAGTTTGGAAGTACTAACTTAGCTAGCAGGAAAGCAATACTACATCCAGTTAACGTATCAATGATCCGCGGGATCGTGACAACATAACCTTGTTGGTAGAGTACGTTAAATGCTAATAATACCAGTAAGGTAATATAGGTCACGGCTCTGCTGTAATTTTGGCGTAAATAGTAAAAAAACAGAAATGCCGATATCGCTAATAAAAATAACTGGCTACGTTCCGTTGGGAATAGGTATAACAAGGTTGCACCTATAATAATGCCCATCAGTGTGCCGCTAATACGCTGCTTTAATTTTACTCGCGTCGCGCTGTAACTCGGTTGTAGTACAAATAATGTCGTTAATACCACCCAATAACCATGTAAATCAGAAGCTAAAATAATACCAATGCCTAAGGCGATACCTAAGGTCAAACGAATAGCATGACGAAATACTGGACTCGATAAATGTAATGCATTACTGAGGCGTTGTAATACTGGTAGTCGTTCGCGTGGCGCCATGACCAAGAACGCTTGATCGTTTTGTGGTCCGCTGTTAATTAATAGCTCATCCGCTTTACGTAAATTCCGAAATAACAGTTTTAATGGGCCAAAGAGTTGCCATTTTAGCGACTTTTCCAATGTCAGTAACTCTTGTTTTAAAATGGCTAATGACCAAGTCAAGCCATGATCATGTTGGTAGGTTTGTTTGTATAGGGTCGCTTGACCTCGCTGGGTGCACGCGTCAGCAAGTTGTTTTAATACTTGCTCGAAACCTGCAATAATTAAATCATTATTTAAATTGCGTTTTAACGAATCGTAATGAAAATGGCTTGATGTCATTTTTTCATGCAGTTCTTGGGCTTCTTGATAGAGGTGGATCAAGTGCTGGAGTTCATGAGAAATATCTTTCTCATCTACATGGTAATCAATATTAGTACGACACTCAGACATGGCATTGACGATATTAATATTCAGGGTTGATAACGTATGACGGATGGTTTTATGATCGTATTTTGTTTGTGAAAAAAACTTAGATTTTTCTTGTTGGTATAAACCTAATGATACATAAATGTCAGCCAAGCGTTCGCGAATGGGATTATACAAGGTAACCTTAAGCAACACCGTCGAAATGATGAAATACCACGCTGCGCCAGCAATTAACAATAACGAGTAGGGGCCAAAATCTACGTTACTACTCAGCACTGCGGTTGACTCGGCATCATGGCTTAAGCCAAGCATGGTATAAACGGCAATCATCAAGGTTGCAAAACTGATGGTGACATAGCGTTTACCCAGCGAGCCTAAGATAATGATCGCAAAACTAAATAGGCAACTACCCAGTAAAAAGATCAGTGGGTAGGGGAATAATAAACTGACCAATAATGATGATAAAGTAAAACAGATAAGCGCTAGTAGGCTATTGATAATACGCTGTTTAATACTGTCGTCACCCTCCGAAATTACGGCTGCTACAATACCGAGTACTGCGGTCA
>NZ_JASJHF010000245.1:0-8124 GCF_033791185.1 Moritella sp.
TCAAGCATATTCACACGCTTCACGTTGCTACGATACGAGAACTTGCAGGTGCATTAGCCTTGAGTGGCGGCATAGTACAAATCCTTATCGATTTAGCAAAAGAATCTGCTTTAATAGAAAATAGGCAAAGTTTAGCAAATGGTCAAATGCGCTACGCCTTATCTAATATTGGTGAACATGAAGCTGAAAAAGCGTTAGCAACGAGTGGTTATAGCAGTGTGGTGCCCGTTCCATTAGCACAATACGTCGATATTGTACTTAAGCAAACCAGTCGCAACACTCAAATTACCAAGCAACGCATGCAAGCTAGATTTGCAGATTTAATGTTTTCAGAAGCGTTAACCTCTGCCATAGGCCCTGCGTTAAATTCCAATAAACCGATATTAATTTATGGCATGCCAGGTGTTGGTAAAAGTTACCTTTGTCGTAACTTGAACTTGTTATTCGGCGATGATGTATTAATCCCCTCTGCAATTGAAATAAGCGGTAATATCATTCAAGTATATGACCCACAGGTACATGTTCTTAGTACACAAGAAGACAATGAACCATCAGCAGACGCATTATTTAGCCTTGACCGAGGACATGACCCTCGTTGGCGTTTATGTCAGCGTCCATTAATCGTTACTGGTGGGGAACTTACCGAAGATATGTTAGAGGTTAATTACGACTCAAGCAGTTGTACCTATAAAGCACCTCTACAGCTAAAAGCAAATAACGGTATCTTATTATTGGATGATCTCGGCCGTCAAAAAATGAGTCCGCTCGCCTTATTTAATCGCTGGATAATTCCACTCGAAGAACGAAGAGATTTTTTATTCTTGCCCAACGGTGTTCACTTTGAAATACCATTCGAACTTATTTTATTGTTTTCAACCAATCTAAATCCAGCGGAACTCGTTGATGAAGCATTTTTACGCCGCTTAGGGTACAAAATTGAATTTCAGCCTTTAGAAGTGGATAGTTATAAGAAGCTTTGGTTTAGTGTTTGCGAAGGTTTTAACTTAACTTGTTCAGATGAAACTTTTAATTATCTGTTAACGACATATCACTATAATACTAACAAGCCTTTCCTCCCCTGCTATCCCCGCGATTTGCTCAGTATCATAAGTGATCAGGTTAAATTTAATGAGCTACAAAACCAAGTCCAAGAAAACTTAATCGACATCGCTTGGAAACACTATTTTGTTAGTCAAAGCTAATAATATTAGAGGTAAATAACATGAATAAAAAAACCTTAATCTCAGTCTCAGTCTCGATTATGTTTGGAGTTGGCGCTATTTTAATCGCACAAAGTTGGTTAGATACTAATAAAGCAGCCGCTCCAGAGAACCAAGTTTATATCGCCTTTTCTACCATGGTTATCCCCATAGGTACGGTCATAGAACCCAAACATATTGAACTGAAAGTTTTACCCGCATCTATGTCGCCTGAAAATACGATCGGTGATCCGGATGAAATATATGGCATGATCGCCAAAGATACAATTTATATAGATGACATCATCAGGTTAGAAAGGTTACTCGTTAAAGGTGAAGGCAGTACTCTCGCAAGTCTTATTGCGGAAAATATGCGGGCGGTATCTATCCGTGTTGATGATGTTGTAGGTGTTGCAGGTTTCTTACTACCCGGTAACCGAGTCGATATTTTGAATACCAGTACCGGTAACTCTGGTTCTGCAACTACAGAAGTCATTCTAAGTAATATTAAGATCTTAGCAATTGACCAACGTGCCGCAACCTCAACCAGCGAAAACAAACCTCAACTCGTGCGTGCTATCACCGTTGAAGTCAATCTAGACCAAGCCGAAATATTAATGACAGCCCGTAACAAAGGGCGGTTACAGCTTGCACTACGAAATCCAACAGACAGTGATGCTATAGATTTTGCCCGTAATGATGACGTTGACATCAATGAAGTCATTGAGATAGCAGCGCCAGCATTTAAACCACGTCCGATTAAACAAAAAACCAGTAAACATAAAGTCGAAATAATCCGTGGTACAACCCAAGAGTCAGTCCAACTTAAAATTTAGTAATTCGACTAAACAGGTGATGCATATGAATATGAACTCTCATTTTTATAAAACTAAATCTAAGCAATGGACGTTAGTTGTCTTAATTTTGATAACCAATTTTATCGTAGCCAGTACAGTTTTAGCTGGCGGACCAACTGCATTAGATGATGATAGTGTTAGGATTCCGATTTTCAAATCTAAAAATTTACAAATGGATCAGGCTATCCATCGGGTATCCGTAGGCAACCCTGCTATTGCAGATATATTAATTTTGCGCAGTAGCGAGCTATATATAGTCGGTAAAAAATTAGGCACAACAAACATGATGGTCTGGGATAAAGATGACAACCTTGTTGATGTGCAAAATCTAGAGGTTACTCATGACTTAAATAGCCTTAGAAAACGTCTGCACAAGTATTTACCAAATGAAGACATCGGGGTAGAAACGTCACAAGGGCAATTAGTGGTCAGTGGCCAAGTTTCATCACTCATTAAAATGAATACTGCAGTAGAAATTGCCCAAGGTTACGCAACCGCAGCCGACGTGGACGACGGTAACAGCACTGTTGTTAATATGATGTCTGTCGGTGGTGGTCAACAAGTCATGTTAGAAGTGACTGTAGCTGAAGTAAGTACAGAGATAGGACGTAATTTGGACGGTAATACAGTGATCGGGGGTTATGGCTCAGATGGTTTTGTGGGTATAGGTACTGGCACAGGTAATGTACCAACAAGTATCTTGGGTGGCATAGACACTAATATTTTTGCTCGCTATCTAACTGGTGACATGTTGTTTAGTGTTGCTTTTGATGTAGCAAAAAGTAAAGGTTTAGCTAAAGTTCTTGCAGAACCGAACCTAACAGCCCTTAGCGGCCAATCGGCTGAGTTCTTATCTGGTGGTGAGTACCCGGTGCCCGTTGCAAGTGATGATGGTATTACCATTGATTATCGCGACTTTGGTGTTGGGGTTAGCTTTGTACCGACAGTACTTGATTCCGGTAAAATAAACCTAAACCTTAAAGTACTAGTCAGTGAACTCAGTAACACAAATAGTGTCGCTATCTCAGCATTAGAAACGGGGACAACGACTATAACCCCCTCCCTAGTCAAAAGAACAACTGCAACAACCGTTGAACTTGGGGATGGTCAGACTATCGTTATTGGTGGATTACTCAGTGACAATCTCCGTGAATCAGTAACCAAATTCCCAGGACTAGGTGACATTCCTATTTTAGGTCAATTGTTCACCAGTCAAGAGTACATTAGTGGCCAAACTGAACTGGTTATTATGGTAACACCTCGTTTAGTCAGACCATTTAATAAAGATGGCATGATCTTGCCTACCGATGGTTTTGTGCCCGTGTCTGATATGGAATTTTACTTACTCGGTAAAATGACACAACAAGACAAAGACTCACAGACAAAGAACCCAAATCAAACTTCAGAAACACCGTCAAGTATCGTGCCAAATTCAGGAGGTACAGAGCAGCAGTACGGCCATACTCTCAATTAGCTGATAATTCATGATTTGTTTATAGCGAAAGATAGGATTAAGAGGATTTATGATGAAATGTTTAAGCTTAATATTGTTCTGCAGTCAGTTCTTATTCGGTTGCGTACAAGAACCAAATTACGAATTGTCCGCATCTACAGAATATGTCAAAGATATACAAATTCTTGACCCTGATGCCCCAGCAAAAAATGATGGCATAACCAATGCTATTGAAGGCAAGTACGGCGAGAAAGTCATATCGTCGTACCATAAAAGTGCTTACGAGGCTAAATCAGCTCGTAATATTTCACAGGTATCTGAAAGTAAATAGAAAGGCTATATTTATGTGCAATAAAACCAATCACATCTTAAAACGTAACCAGAGTGGTAACGTACTCATTATGTTCACTCTGGGATTATTCGCACTTATTTCTATGGCTTCGCTCGCGCTGGATGGCGGCCATTTATTACTAAACAAGGGGAAATTGCAAAATTTAGTCGATGCAGCAGCTTTACATGCTGCATCAGAACTAGACGAAGGCGCTACTCATGAGCAAGCTAGAGCAGCTGTCGTCGCCTTGATCCAATTAAACATTGCACATAACGACCACCATGAATTAGCAGCTTCAATTGATATCTCCAGCGTAGATAATACCCTAGATCAAATGACAACTCAGCTAAATGTAGAGTTTTCGCAACAGCCTGATCCATTTATTCAAGATAATGATGAAAGCGCAAAGTATGTCAAAGTATCTTTATCAAACTTAAACCTCGATAATTTCCTCGCTGATGTTTTCAATTTTAATAAACAAGTTTCAGCAACCGCACTATCAGGCCCAAGCTCAGATATAAGCAATTGTTATCAAGACCTCGTTCCTATGGTCGTTTGTGCTGACACTGCGAACGCTAATGTTGGTGGTGCTAATGAATATGGTTTAAAAGAATACAGTTTGAACATGATGAAAATTGGTTCAAAGCAAGACACACCTATCGGCCCTGGTAACTTCCAATTACTTGATTTCCCAGGGATGAATGGGGCTAATGGTATTCGGACCGGTATGGCAGGAGGAGCAGATGCTGCGACAGTCTGCTTTACCGCAGGAGTGGGCAACCAATCGGTAGAAACAAAGCCAGGGAATAATGTAGGTCCAGTCGCGCAAGGCTTAAATACACGCATGGGCGTATGGGATGGTAAGGTAAATTCAACAGATCATTTAAGGGACACAAATATTTGTGAAGGCAACACAATTACACTTGAAGATGGCGAGATCGCAGCCGATGCCGGTTCAAAAGCATATACCTACGACGACTATGATAAAAATGGCGCGAGTGGTTCATGCGCTGCAACGAACCCAATAGCAGGTGGAGACATCATTGCTGATTCCGTGGCTGGAGTTCAAAAAGCCGGTTATGGACGGCGTATTTTGCAAGTTGTTATCGCGACATGCGATGGTAATGCAAATGGTAAAAATCAATTGGACTTTCTTGATATTGGTTGTTTCTTTATGACTCAAAAAGCGGGTACAACAGGTACTACGTCCTATGTAATTGGTGAATTTATTAATAGTGGTGGCAATTGTACTGATAGCGGAAATCCTTCCATTACCCCTGTAGACAACGACGGCCCGTATAAAATTGTATTATTTCATGTACCAGGAAGTTCTGATTCTTAGGAGGGACTATGCATCAGTCCAGAAGCAACAATAAATGTACAAAAGGAAAGAATGAGCAAGGATTTGCAGCAATTGAGTTTACGATGGTCCTACCGTTCCTATTGCTGTTGATTTTCGCTACTGCTGAATTTGGTCGGTTACTCTATCAATATAACGCCCTTAATAAAACAGTCCGAAACGCTTCACGTTATCTGGCAGGCAATGCCAAACTTGGCACAGGTATATATGAAATAAAGCAAGGTATAGAAACTAAAGTCATCACCTATATAAAATATGGTAGTCCAAACTCAGTAACCCCCCTACTACCTAATTTAACGTCGAGCACTATAGGCTTAAGTTTATCAGGTGAATTTGTCACCATTAATGTCTCTTACCCATGGCAGCCTTTATTTGCAGACATGTTCACCAGTTTTGGCTTAGGTAGCGATATGGATATAAGTTTCCCACTCATATCAACCTATACAATGAGGGCGTTCTAATGATCAAAAGTAATCACAGTAAACAACAAGGGTTATACGCTGTCGAGTTTGCCATCGTTGGTAGCTTATTTTTCTTACTTTTATTCGCTGTTTTGGAAATTGGCCGATTATTTTTTGTGTGGAATGTACTAACCGAAGTCACACGGCGTGGGGCTAGATTAGCAACGGTTTGTTATTTAGATACAGCCAATGTTGCCGCGTTTGATGACATGATATCTACAGCTCTATTTAATAACAATACGATAATTTCGGATCTTTCGGCATCCAATTTACAAATTCAATACCTGAAGGATGACGGAACTCAAGTCCTAAGTTCTATTGACACTAATTTTATTGAGTTTGTCAAAGTAGATATTGTAAATTATCAGCACAGCTTATTAATTCCGGGATTATCTCTAACGTTAGATTCACCCTCATTCTCAACAACACTGCCACGTGAAAGTTTAGGTGTCACTCCCCTTACGACAACTTTATGTACACCAACATGATGTCGATAAAAGACAATTAACTATTTATTGGTAAGGAATCACAAATGAACAACCAAAATTCAAACAATATCATTGGATTTAGTGAAAGCCACTCCGTCCCGATAGATCGAGATCCACAAACATTGCCTTTTCCACTAAATTGTTTAGTCGTTTGCCAAAACCCGACAATGCGCCAGGACTTATCTACGTACTTAGCTGCGGTTACAAATCTAAAAGTAGATTATTGCACGACACTGGACAATAACTTAAAGAATCATAATTTGGTTATCGTCCTATTAGATAACAACGATCAGCAAGTAAAAAGCGATATTAAAGCAATTGCGAAACATGACATTGATTTCATCTTAGTTTCAGACAACATTAGTAACGATCTCATTCGTACCGCGGTGCACTTCAAAGTAAAAGAGATTATTTCTCAGCAAAATCTAGAACTGGAGTTGATCCATTCACTAATTAATGCTTCGAATGAATTAATGCAAGCAAGTAAAATCGCACCGTTATACACAGTTATCAACGGTAAGTCAGGCTCCGGAGCCAGCTTTATAACCAGTTGTTTAGGTGAAATTAGTGCCAATATTTCAAATGAAGAAATAGCCATCATAGATGCCGATTTAAATTACGGGTCGCTTACCGATACATTTAATTTTGATGCCAATTATTATTTAACCGATGCCTTAAATGAATTAGATAAGTTAGATAATACTGCCATCAAATCAATGATGTTAAAAAGAGATAATTTGAGTCTGTTAGCGTGTAAACCCTACACTCAACTCAATACGAATCCACAAACACTGGGCTATTTAGACCAACTTGTTTGGAAAGTTAAATTAAATCACGATCTTGTATTAGTCGATTTATCCCGCGGAGTTGAGAAATTCACCATCCCATTATTGAATTTATCATCTAAAATTCTAATCGTAGTACAACAAAATATTCTAAGTTTACGCGAAACCAAAATGTTAATTCAGCAATTAACTCAGCACCTTGGTATCGATGTTGAGAAATTACATATTATCGTTAACCGCTATTCAACTAAAAACAGCAATATATCTCTCGATGATATAAAAAAGGTATTAGGCATCGATAAGTTATATGTTGTTAGTAACAATTATCAACTAGCAAATGCAGGCATTGATTCAGGCTCGCCACTTTTAAAAGTAGCTGATCATAAAGCAATACAGGATGAGATATCACAAATCATTGGGGACTTATTTCCTATTGATATCCCTGTTAAAACAACCTTACTAAATAAAATATTTCGGAGACTATAATGGAATTTGTCAACAACCAAGCACATGATCCTTTTAGCACCTTAACAAGTGATGACATGGAGACCAAACAAGAGATATTTGGTCAATTATTAACTCAACTTGATCTCTCAGTACTCGAAACCTTACCTGCAGATGTCGCAAAAGAAAAAATAGCCAATTCTTGTTACCAGTTACTGAATAAACAAACACGACCGATTAGTCTCGACGTTAGGCATATTCTCATTAAATTGATTACTGATGAAATACTCGGTTTAGGGCCACTCGAAACATTGCTAGAAGACCCGACAATCGCAGATATTCTCGTAAACAGTTACGATCGAATATTTGTCGAGCGTGCGGGTAAATTAGAACAAGTATCCGTTCAATTCTATGACGATAAACATTTATTGAATATTATTGACCGCATTGTGTCTGGTGTAGGACGAAGAATCGATGAATCATCCCCCATGGTTGATGCAAGACTTAAAGATGGTAGCCGTATTAATGCAATCATCCCACCACTTGCACTCGATGGGCCTGCACTATCAATTCGTCGTTTCACAGTGGATAAATTACAAGTACAGCAACTCATCGACTACGGCTCAATGACGCAACCTATGGCAGATTTTATCCAAGCCACCGTATTAGGTAAGTTAAACATTCTAATTTCTGGCGGTACCGGTAGTGGTAAAACGACATTATTGAATATTTTGTCTGGCTTCATT
>NZ_JASJHF010000246.1:0-6234 GCF_033791185.1 Moritella sp.
AAGTGGGCTAATTCTGGTTTTTTGTTCATATTGACCTTTCAAAGGTTCACGATATCTAAATGATTTTTCAGCAAGAAAATAGTGCTTTTAAAACTAACAATTTTTTCATCTTGTTTATCAGTTGGTTAGGAGTTAGTGGGTAAGTTTTAGTGAAACTTGGCATGGATTTAGCTTTAGTCTTAAGCGAATTGGCGAAATTGAACAAAATAGGATTTTGCTTGGTACTTATTCAAAAAGGAGATTATCGCCGTATGTCCCTGACATTGGAAAATGTAACACAGATAGTAGATGGCCAGTACTACATTAATGAAGCCAACCTGACTTTTGAACCAGGTTCTTTTAATGTACTGCTTGGTCGCACTTTATCTGGAAAAACGAGCTTGATGCGTTTGATGGCTGGATTGGAGCAACCGACATCGGGTCGCGTGTTAATGAATGGACGCGATATGAATGGTGTGTCGATACAAAAACGTAATGTCTCAATGGTCTATCAACAGTTTATCAATTACCCGAATATGAGCGTGTTCGACAATATTGCATCGCCACTACGTTTAGCTAAAGAATCGGAAGCAAGCATTAAAGATAAGGTGATGGAAATAGCTGAAATGTTGCGTATTACCCCCTATTTATCACGCCTGCCACTAGAACTTTCAGGCGGCCAGCAGCAACGTACCGCGATGGCGCGTGCTTTGATTAAAGATGCCGATCTCATTTTATTTGATGAGCCGTTAGTGAATTTGGATTATAAATTACGTGAGGAGCTACGCGTCGAGATGCGTGATTTATTTGCACAACGAAATACTATTGCAGTGTACGCAACCACTGAGCCTAACGAAGCGCTGGCATTGGGAGGCACGACGACCATATTACATGAAGGACGGATAATTCAGAGTGGTCCAACAGCAAAAACCTACCATAAACCTTGTAATGTGATTGCCGCGACCTTGTTTAATGAACCTCCGATTAACATGCTTCCCGGACGCATCACTAAAACCGAAGTGACTTTTGATAATACCGTGCATTTCCCTCTCACCTCCGAGCTGCTTTCTTTGGGTGAAGGCGACTATCAATTCGGAATACGGCCTAGTCATTTGAGTTTATTGCCGAAAAATGATGATGACTTAGAAATTTCTGTGCAGGTTGAGGTGGCCGAGATCAGTGGCTCCGAAACATTTTTGCATGTGCGTAATCTGAACTTTGAAATGGTCCTGCATTTATCCGGCGTGCATAACTACAATGTGGATGAAAAAATCAACATTTATGTGCCCATCCATAAGCTCAATGTATTTCACAAGGATGGCAATTTAATCCACGCAGCTAGTCGCAGAATTGAGGGTAATTACCATGGCTGAAATCCACTTAAAATCTTTAGCGCATAGTTATGATAAAAATGCTGCTAAACCAGAATATGCGATTAGACAGATGGACCATATTTGGCAAGATGGTGGCGCCTTTGCACTGTTGGGACCGTCGGGGTGTGGCAAGTCGACCCTGCTTAATATTATTTCCGGTTTATTGGTGCCTTCGGATGGAGAAGTCTTATTTGATGGTGTGAGAGTCAATGATATTCCGACGCAAGACCGTAATATTGCCCAGGTTTTCCAGTTTCCTGTGGTCTACGACACCATGTCGGTGTTCGATAACCTGGCTTTCCCGCTACGTAATATGGGAACGGGCGAGGCTAAGATTCAATCCAAGGTGAGTGAGATTGCAGCAATACTTGAGCTGACCGACGTACTCAATAAAAAAGCCGCAAATCTTACCGCCGATGAAAAACAGAAGGTGTCCATGGGCCGTGGGTTGGTGCGTGATGATGTCTCGGCCATTTTGTTTGATGAGCCGCTTACTGTTATTGATCCTCAGCTGAAATGGAGGCTACGCCGTAAATTAAAGCAAATCCATAAACAGTTTAAGACCACTATGGTCTATGTCACCCATGATCAGCTTGAAGCGTCTACTTTTGCAGACAAAATAGCCTTGATGTACGAGGGTCAAGTCGTGCAGTTTGGCACTCCGCGTGAATTGTTCGAGCAGCCTAACCATACTTTCGTGGGTTATTTTATTGGCAGTCCCGGAATGAACTTTCTGCCAGTAAAACGCTGTGAGCAGGGGGTGTGTTTAGGTGAACAAATATTCCCACTCAATGATCTCGAGAAACAGGCCTTGCAGGTCAGTGATTCAAATAATTTGAAGGTGGGTATTAGACCTGAATTTGTACACGTGTGGGATAAACCCAATGGTAATGCTTATCGGGCCGAAGTCGAGTTTGTTGAAGATTTGGGAACCTACAAAATTGTTAGCCTAAAACTAGGTGAACATTTGATTAAAGCGCGCTTGCCGGAGGATCAAAAAGTCCCTCAAGATCACGCTTTTATAAGCTTTCCAGAACAGTGGTTAATGCTTTATATCGACGAGTTTCTTGTCGCCAAGGATGAAAATCATGAATAAATCTTATACCAACAAGGCGTGGTTTCTAGTTCTACCAGTGTTTTTATTGGTGGCCTTTAGTGCCATTGTGCCTTTAATGACAGTGGTGAATTATTCACTGCAAGATATTTTTGATGTCAGTACCCGTTATTTTGTCGGTGTCGAATGGTACCGAGAGATACTTAATGACCCGCGTCTACAGGACTCATTAGTACGCCAATTTATATTCTCGGGAGCTGTGTTGTTGATTGAAGTCCCATTAGGGATCGGTGTTGCATTGATGATGCCTAAAGCAGGTAAGTGGTCGGTAGTCACTTTAATCGTATTAGCATTACCTCTATTAGTACCACTCAATGTAGTCGGTACGATTTGGCAGATCTTTGGTCGTGCTGATATCGGACTATTCGGCTGGGCGCTTAATGGGGTAGGTATAAATTACAATTATGCCGCTAATCCCATGGATGCCTGGTTTACGGTACTTCTGATGGATGTTTGGCATTGGACATCATTAATTGCCTTATTGTCTTTCTCAGGGCTACGCGCTATTCCCGATGCGTATTATCAGGCTGCAAGTATTGACCGGGCTTCTAACTGGGCGGTATTTCGTTACATTCAATTGCCTAAACTTAAAAGTGTTCTATTGATTGGGGTACTACTGCGATTTATGGACAGCTTTATGATTTATACCGAACCCTTCGTGTTAACGGGTGGTGGTCCGGGTAACTCAACAACCTTCTTAAGCCAAACACTAACTAAGATGGCGGTGGGGCAGTTTGATATAGGACCGGCAGGCGCTTTTTCGATTATCTATTTCTTGATCATTCTATTAGTCAGTTGGTTGTTTTATACCGCGATGACTCATGGCGATAGTAAATAATTAATGTAAAGGATGCACTTATGGGTAAGAAAGCAACAGTGAAGCTTAGCTTGTTCTTACTATTGCCTTTTTATTGGTTGTTTTATAGCAACATGACCCATAACGATAGTAAATAATTAATGTAAAGGATGTACTTATGAATAAGAAGAAAACACTGGGGCTTGGCTTGTATATCTTGTTTTTGCTATTGCCTCTTTATTGGTTGTTGATGATGTCGTTCAAAAGTAATCAAGAGATATTAGGCGGCCTTACTTTTTGGCCTAACACTTTTACTTTTGCTAATTATATGACTATTTTTACTGATGCAAGTTGGTACATGGGTTACATCAATTCCATTTATTATGTATCACTAAATATGGTTATTACCTTATTAGTTGCCTTACCTGCGGCCTATGCTTTTTCACGCTTTCGCTTTATTGGCGACAAGCATCTATTCTTCTGGCTACTGACCAACAGAATGGCGCCACCGGCAGTATTTTTATTGCCTTTCTTTCAACTCTATTCATCGGTGGGTTTGTTCGATACTCACATTGGTGTGGCGCTTGCGCACTGTTTGTTTAATGTGCCATTGGCGGTATGGATTTTGGAAGGATTTATGTCCGGTGTTCCTCGTGAAATTGATGAAACCGCCTACATTGATGGCTACACTTTCCCTAAATTTTTTGTGAAAATATTTATCCCTTTAATTAGCTCGGGTATTGGTGTTACGGCATTCTTTTGTTTTATGTTTAGTTGGGTTGAATTGTTATTAGCAAGAACCTTAACTGCGGTTAATGCTAAACCTATTGCGGCGGTGATGACAAGAACGGTGAGTGCATCGGGTATTGATTGGGGCGTTTTAGCGGCGGCTGGAGTATTGACTATCTTACCAGGCGTATTGGTTATTTGGTTTGTTAGAAATCATGTGGCGAAGGGCTTTGCCCTTGGTCGTGTATAGGAGAAATGTATGGATTGGATGGCTTGGACCACACCCTCAGCGTTATTTTTTATCGGTATTGGCTGCATATTATTGGCCATGACTTGCTGGGAGTTAATAAGCCCCTGCGTGGCAAGAAAAGGATTTTTTCCTATTGAAACCACCCGTGGTGACAGATTATTTATTAGCTTATTAAGCAGTGCGTTTATACATTTAGGGTTTATTGGGTTTACAGAAATATCGATCTGGGTACCCTTTAGCATTGCTGTAGTTTGGTTATTAACCGTTATGAAATGGGGGTGAAAAGACAAAGAGAGTACCGAGGGCCTTACCTAAGGATGTGTGTTGGCACTATTTGGTGCCTACAGTAAAAATATTATGTGCACTTTAATAACAAAAGGAATGTAACAATGCTTTATAGAAAAAAATCAATGTTTACACTTGGACGTTTAAGTGTTGCGATGTTAATCGCCGGCTGCAGTAGTTTAGCGATGGCGGATCAATATGACGATGCGGCAAAAACCTGGATTAACGATGAATTTACCCCATCAACCTTAACTGAGCAACAGCAGTTAGACGAGATGAGTTGGTTTAAAAAAGCAGCTGAACCGTATCGAGGTATGGAGATTAATGTCGCTTCTGAAACCCTTACCACCCATGAATATGAGAGTAAAATCTTAGCCAAAGCATTTTTCGAAATTACTGGCATAAAGGTTAATCATGACTTGATCCAAGAAGGGGATGTTGTTGAAAAGCTGCAAACCCAAATGCAATCTGGGCGTAATATTTACGATGCTTACGTTAACGATTCGGATCTAATTGGTACGCATTTTCGTTACGGTAAAGTCGTGCCAATCAGTGACTTTATTGCCGGTGAAGGTAAGGCAGTCACTTCGCCAACATTGGACTTAGAAGATTTTATTGGCTTAAGTTTTACCACTGGACCAGATGGAAAAGTCTATCAATTGCCGGATCAACAGTTCGCCAACTTATACTGGTTCCGAGCCGATTGGTTTGAGCGTGATGATCTGAAAAAGAAATTTAAAGCCGAATATGGTTACGAGCTAGGGGTGCCACTTAACTGGTCAGCCTATGAAGATATTGCTGAGTTTTTCTCAGTAAAAGTAAAAGAAATTGATGGTAAGCGTATCTATGGACACATGGATTATGGTAAAAAAGATCCTTCTTTAGGCTGGCGTTTTACTGACTCATGGTTATCAATGGCCGGGGCTGGTGATAAAGGCATTCCCAACGGTATCCCAGTTGATGAGTGGGGGATACGTATCGAAGGTTGTAATCCGGTTGGCTCAAGTGTTGCGCGTGGCGGTGCTACCAATGGCCCGGCTGCAGTATACGCAACAACTAAATACGTTGAATGGCTAGAAAAATATGCGCCACCTGAAGCTGCTGGTATGACCTTTGGTGAAGCTGGACCGGTACCCGCGCAAGGCAGCATTGCCCAGCAGATTTTCTGGTATACCGCCTTTACAGCGGATATGACCAAGCCCGGTTTACCTGTAGTGAATGAAGACGGTACTCCAAAATGGCGTATGGCACCTTCACCACGAGGCCCTTACTGGGAAGAAGGCATGAAATTGGGTTACCAAGATACCGGTGCCTGGACTTTCTTAAATTCAACGCCGTTAGATCGTCGTCAAGCTGCGTGGTTATATGCACAGTTTGTCACTTCAAAATCAGTATCTTTGAAAAAAACCGTGGTTGGCCTAACACCTATTCGTGAGTCAGATATTAACTCACAAGCGATGACCGATATGGCACCGCAATTGGGTGGTCTAGTAGAGTTTTATCGTAGTGATGCGCGTGTGCAATGGACCCCAACGGGATCTAATGTACCTGACTATCCTAAACTTGCACAATTATGGTGGCAGTATGTTGCTGAAGCGGCAAGTGGTGAAAAAACACCACAACAAGCAATGGATGGTTTAGCCGCAGCTCAGGATAAAGTCATGGCGCGTTTAGAACGCAGTAAAGCACAGGGCGAATGTGGTCCTGT
>NZ_JASJHF010000247.1:0-19482 GCF_033791185.1 Moritella sp.
TCACCTACTTTTTGTCGACTAATAACAAAAACAATATCTTTTCTTTAAGATTTAAAAACCGACTCTAACTTCATCTTAGCACTGGCGAACTCAGCCTTTAATAGTGCAACAAAATAACTACTTTTAACATCAAAGCTACTTTTCTCTTCGGCACTCATTTCAATATCTTTTAAGCTGGCTAATGACAAGAAATCAGCGATAGTTGACCACCCACTTGTTGGTCGTTGTTCCAAAATAGTGTTAGCAAGATCTAACGACAACTTACCTGAAAACATGCCTGCTAATATCGCTGGTTTATCGAGAGCAATGGTATTCACATTAATCTTTAATGTCGCCGTCGGTAAGGCACAAAGGTAAGGACGAACCTTACGGTAAACCCCTTGGTTAAAACCTTTGATGGCTCTTAATTCACTCACATTTAATAACCGTTGATTACCCGCTTGATAGGGATAATCAAGCGATTCATAATAAGCGTCTTCAACACCATAGCTCGACACAACATTGTTATCACCGTCAATCCAATCACGTAATGCATCACTCAATTGCTCAGCTTCATAGGCATCGAACTCAAGTTGTTCTAATAGATTGCGAAATTGACGAACCGCTAACGGTGCTTGACCTTCTTTGTCTTCACCGGTCACCGCGTTGACATTAAAACAGGCTTGCATATCCAAGACTCGGCCGCCGATCTGACCATTGTCAACCGGATACACCATCCCCTCAGTTGCCCAGTATTGATCTAAGTTGATCGTGTCATCATCTTTTAATGCTTGTTTTAAGCCTTTTTCAACCAAGGCTTCGGCACCATAGGCATACCATAACGCTTGTTGATGCGTCATCAGATTACTGGTACGACGTAACTCCAGCTGCAAGCGTGATGACATATTACTGGCAATAATCACCATGACAGCAAGAATAAGCAATACGGTCAGCAAGGCAATACCACGTTGCTTAGAAATATTCCTCATTAGCTCCCTCCTTCATTGCTATTATCGCTATCGACTGTCGCTTTTGGTAATAAGAATAAACGCTCAATTTCACCAAAACGCTTTAATGTCAGAATTACTTTTACGCTATCAGGTAATGCGGTTTTATCGGTCCACGTTTCTGTCCATTTATTCTCATGATAAAACTCAAACGTCATTGCTTCGACATTTTCTAAGATTAATTTTTTCTTCGGTTCTTCGCCAGTAATCGGATCTAAATAGATATAGCTTAAGCGCTCTAGATGCGCATCTTTAACCCGATAGATAACCCGTTGTAATGAAGAGCGTGGTAGTTGTGATAATGGATTACGCCAGCCACTGCGTGTAAAGGCAATACCATCCTCATCACTGTCAAACATAAATTTACCGGTCTGTAATGGCATTGCGGTCAGTTCATCATCACTGCGATTATTACGCGCATTCATTTGTTGAAAATCACGTTCAACCATGACCATTGCGCGTTGTAATTGTTTCAGCGCATTACCCCGCTCTGTTGAGATCTCATCACTGCGTAATACGCCTTGCAATACTTGATAAGCGCCTAAGCTGAGCAATGCAAAGATTGCGATAGCAATCATCATCTCAATAAGTGTAAAGCCACGTTGGTTGTTATTATGTGGTGGTATCATCTTAGCGCACCACATAGGTAAGTAAGTGGCTAACGGTTGATTCATATTTTTTGTCTGTCGCAACTTCGACTGTTACACCAACAAAGTCACTGCTGTCTGTCGCTTCTGCTTTATAACGCCAATACCAAGTCCGCCCAGCTAATTCAGACTCACCTTTACGCCATGATTTTCCAGGCATGGTCTTGGCGAGTTTTAATTCTGTTAACGTATTAGACGCAACCCAATTGGCAAATGTCTTTTCTTCCAGATAGGCTAAGCTACTTAGATTCTCTGTCGCCACTTTCATTACTGCAAGACCAGCAGTGGCGAACACTGACATCGCGACCATGACTTCTAATAACGTCATACCAGCTTGTTTATATAATCGCTTTTTTAATGATACACCTTGCATTAAAGACCATCCGCAGCAGAACTAATCATAAGGTCACCATACTCATCAAATTGTACTTTAATACTGCTATCCCCCAGATCCGCATCCATATAGGTAAAGGTTAACGTAAAGTCAGTGATCTCACCGCTGGAATAAATAAAGATATCCGGTTCAATGCGCACAGATTTTTCATCCCCTTCAAATAATCCACCTTTATCCTCAAACAAACCATCATCGTCAGCAAACAGTTTTCGATCACCTAACAAGCTGCCTTGGGTTTTTAACCCTGCAAGTTCAAGTGAAATAAGCATTTCTTCATTTAGTGCTTTTTTAGCAAATAACTTAGAATCAGTAAACGCTGTCCATTTGTCGTTATCATCTAAATAAACAAACTGATATTCCTGTTCTGCAATCACCAGACCCATCTCAGTACTACTCAGTAACGCTTCGTCTTCAGCAAGCTCCAGCACTCCGATAAAACGTGCAGCTTCTTTTTTGAGTTGCCTATCGGGACCTGCGGTGTTCATTGTCATGACCACTCCCGTCACCATCATGCCCATTAAGAATATAACTAACATTATTTCTAATAGTGTAAAGCCAGCTTCTTGATGAGTACGATCTTGCATTATATTCCTTTGCTTACTAGTGGTATGTGTAGAGAAAAATAGGGGCTAACACCAGACATGTTCAAGGTAGATAAAAAGGCACAGCAATGACGCTGTGCCTTCATCAATAATTAATTATCTCTCATGCATATTCCAGTTACCGATATCATCATCAGAACCTTCTTCAGCATCTAAACCGATAGAATAAATATCAACTTGGCCATTTTCGCCAGGGCTTACTAACAGGTAGTCATTACCCCAAGGGTCTTGCGGTAAGCGTTTAATGTAACCTCCAGAGCGGTAATCTCTTGGCTCAGGATCCACATCTGGCATTTCAACTAATGCTTCTAAACCCTGCTCAGTGGTTGGGTAGCGGCTGTTATCCAGTTTGTACATATCCATCGCATTTTCTAGTGCAACAATATCTGATACTACTTTTTGACGGTCAGCTTTTTCTTTATTACCTAATAAATTAGGGATAACCATTGATGCAAGTACACCTAAGATCACAATAACAACCATGATCTCTAACAGGGTAAAACCTGCTACATTGCGTTTTTTGTTATTCATAACATCCTCTACTTAAAATAAAAATCTAACCTGCAACCATCTGGTTTAAAGACAAAATCGGTTGAAGAATTGCCATCACAATAAATAATACAACAAACGACATACTCACCACCAGCAAGGGCTGAAAAATGCCTAGCGCGATAGTCACTTGCGATTCAAATTGCGCGTCTTGGTTATCCGCGGCACGCTCTAACATCGGACCAAGTTCGCCGCTTTGCTCACCACTGGCGACCATATGTAACATCATTGGCGGAAATAGTTTGGTTTCCGTTAATGCAGCTCTTAAGCTCGTGCCTTCTCGAACGCGACTAGTCGCGACCTCAACCAATCGACGCGCATGCATATTCGTTAATACTTGCCCTGCAATGGCCATACTTTCCAGTAATGGCACCGCACTGGCATTTAAAATACTTAACGTACGTGCAAAACGTGCAGTATTAATGCCACGACTCACCTTACCAATGACAGGAAATTTCAATAATCGTTCATCAAAGGATAATCGGTTCGCGGGCTTTAACAGTAACCGTTTCATCACTATAATCGCCAATACAATCATCGCGACAACATACAAACCATAATTACTGACAAAATCGGAAAGCCCGATCAGTATCTGGGTGATCTGCGGTAACTCTTGCCCCATGTGCTCAAACTGGCCAACCACTTTAGGTACCACACTGGTTAACAATAATGACACCACACCAATAGCCACCAGCGTTAACATGACCGGATAGATCATCGCCTGTGTCAGTTGACTTGTCATTTTTTGACGTTGCTCTGTATAGTCTGCTAAGCGATTAAGTACTTTATCCAAATGCCCTGATTTTTCACCAGATGCAACCATGGCGCAATATAAATCATCAAAGGCATGGGGGAATTCAGCGAAGCTTTCTGCTAAAGTATGCCCTTCAACAACCCGACTACGTACCGCTAAGATCATATTCTGAATACGTGGTAATTCACTTTGCTCTGCAACCGCTTTTAATGATTCTTCGAGTGGTAACGATGCGGCAATCAATGTCGATAGTTGGCGCGTTAATAGCGCCATATCTGCGGTACTAATACCACGTTTAAAGCTAAAACCACCTGAGGCTTTGCGATTTTCAGCCGCTGCAGACATTTCCACTTCAAGTGGCGTTAAGCCTTTTTCACGTAATAAATTACGCGCTTGTTTTGGTCCATCAGCTTCTAAGACACCCTTTTTCTTTTTGCCTTTTGTATCCATCGCTAAATAAGAAAATGCTGGCATGATTATCCCTCTCTTGTCACACGAAGTACTTCTTCTAGGGTGGTGACACCCGCAAGTACTTTAGCGATACCATCTTGACGGATACTTGGCGTGAAAGGACGTATATGGCGCTCGACAATCTGCTCGCCCGCGCCGCTGTGGATCATATCTCGCACATCTTCATCCACAATTAATAACTCGTGGATACCTGTCCGACCTCGATAACCAGTGTGGTTGCACTTTTCACAACCTTTCGCATGATAAATAATACGCACATCAGCCACTCGATTCGATGCTAATTGTTCAAGTTCACGCTCAGTCGGAGCTGCACTTTCTCGGCAATCTGCGCAAAGTGTTCGCACTAGACGTTGCGCCAGCACACCCAATACACTTGAAGATAATAAGAAAGGCTCCAAACCCATGTCACGTAAACGGGTGACTGCACCCACCGCCGTATTGGTATGTAAGGTCGATAGCACTAAGTGACCAGTTAGACTGGCTTGAACAGCGATTTGCGCCGTTTCTAAGTCACGAACTTCACCAATCATCACCACATCGGGATCTTGACGTAAGATGGCACGTAAACCACGTGAAAAAGTCATATCTACTTTGGGATTAACTTGCGTTTGACCAATACCATCGAGTTGATACTCAACCGGATCTTCAACCGTTAAAATATTACGGTCTTTACTGTTAATATCCGATAACGCGGCATATAGCGTGGTACTTTTACCTGAACCGGTCGGGCCAGTCACAAGGATAATACCGTGTGGTTTATGAATAAGTTCAGACATCTTATTACGATTATCTAACGTCATCCCTAAGTGCACTAATTCTAATTTGGCATTATTTTTATCCAGCAAACGCATTACGACACGTTCACCAAAACTCGACGGTAAGGTCGATACACGCACGTCAACACCACGACCACCAATACGCAGTGAAATACGACCATCTTGGGGAATACGTTTTTCCGCGATATCCATTTTTGACATCACTTTAATACGCGATATTAACAATGAGGCTAACTGACGATTCGGCTTTAAGATCTCTCTTAATACGCCATCAATACGGAAACGAATGACCAGAGCCCGTTCAAATGTCTCCACATGAATATCTGATGCACCTTCTTTAATCGCTTCACTGAGCATGGCATTAATCAACTTAATGATCGGCGCGTCATCATCCGACTCTAGCAAATCTTCTTCTGTGGGTAGTTCTTCGGCCAAGGTAAAAAAATCAACTTCATTACCAATATCTTGCATTAACTGCCGAGCTTCTGATGAATCACGCTGGAACACTTGCGTAAGCTTTAGCTCAAATGCTTCATCATCTAATAATACCAACTGAAAGGCTTGACCAAGATTACGACGCACTTCCAATACCGTCGCAGGAGAAACATCGGCTTTATGATATAGCACCCAAGCATCATCAATTTCACTTAATACCACACCAAATTTTTTGGCAAACGAAAAAGGAAAGCGTTCGCCTTCACTGACCTCGTCATAGTCCTGAGTACTCATTTACTCAGCCTCATTTTTCGACGGTTCAGTTTCTGTCGAATCCGGTTTAGTCGTCATATCAAACTCAACCGTTTCATCATTCTGTTCGTCAAGATATTTACGTAACGCTGGTGAAATGACACGTTCTTGATTGAATTTAGGTAATACAGGTACATCGGTATACGGCATTAATGCGACACCGTCTTCTTGCTGCATTAATTGGTACGCACGCATTAAGCTATATTTTCGATTACTGACGCCACGAATCGAGGCATTATCACGAATAATAGTCGGCTTGATGAATACCATCAAATTACGTTTCTTGGTACTTGATGAAGTTGATTTGAATAAGTTACCAACCCAAGGGATATCACCTAACCACGGTACCTTAGACACGCTCTCAGTGACTTGCTCATCAAGTAACCCACCAATCACAATCGTTTGCCCGCTGTCAGCCAAGATCGTCGTGTTCACCTGACGTTTGGCAAACGTGACATCCACAGAAGTTGAGCCTAATACTTGGGATACTTCTTGCTCAATGGTTAACTGAACCGCATCACCTTCATTGATTTGTGGTGTGACTTTTAATTTAATCCCCACTTCCTGACGTTCAACGGTCTGGAATGGGTTATCGTTACCCGAACTTGCAGATGACCCCGTGATAACAGGCACTTCTTCACCCACGATAAATGACGCTTCTTGGTTATCCAGCGTCATAATACTTGGCGTAGCAAGAATATTTGAATTTGAATCATTCGCCGCCGCTTGAATAATCGCGCCAAAACTACCGGAGCTATTCATGATACCAGCCGCCAGACCATTAATACCACTTAATGCCGAGGCAAGTGTCGAGATATCACCAGTCGTTGTAGATGTAGTACTTGTTGGATTACCTTGAGCATCAGTACCAGTTGTTGTCGTCGTCTTATCTTGAGCATCATAAATACCGGCACCAATCGCGGTGACAGGCACTTGAGTACCATTATTAAATTGCGTACCACCTGATTCAGTCACCCACTGAATACCAAAGTTAACACCGTCACCTTCTGATAATTCAACAATAATAGCTTCAACTAATACTTGGGCACGACGAATATCAAGTTGGTTGATCACTTGTTCTAGCGTACGCATCACATCCGGTTGCGCAGTGATCACCAAGGCATTAGTATCTTCATGCGGCTCGATACTGAGGTTTGATTTTGATGAACTCGATTTTGACTTTGAACTTGAAGAGCTCGACGTTCCGCCGTCAATAGAACTACTGACCCCCTTAAGAACTTCAGCCACTTCTTTCGCATTGGCGTACTTTAAGTAAATAACACGGGTATTACCCGTGCTTTCTAATTCACTATCAAGCTGCTGAATTAAGGTTGCAACTCGCTGACGGGCTTTAGGATCGCCACTAATAACAACCGCATTAGTTCGATCATCGGCAACAATTTTAGGTTGTAAAATACTTGGTATTTTTGATTTACCATCGCCTTTAGTAAGACTATCGATAATACGCACCATTTCACTTGCCGATGCGTACTTCAGATGAATAATGTCGACTTCTTGATCGCCCGCTTTATCAACACGGCGCACAATTTCAACTAAACGATTAACGACGGCGGCACGGCCTGTCAACATCAATACATTCGATGGCTCATAATGCACAACGTTACCGCCGCCAGCATTATCATTTAATTGACGTAATAAAGGCGAAAGTTCTCGCACAGATACATTACGCACAGGCACCACGCGCGTGACCATCTCATCACCTTCACCCGGATTTTTATCATCCACAACTGGAATACTTGATGTTTTTGCTACTTTGCTTTTAATTACTTTAAGTACGCCGTTGTCCATCTTCACAACCGCATAACCATATACATCTAATACATTAAGAAAAAACTGATAATACTGCTCTTCATTAAGCAGATCGTAACTGCGTACATTCACCTTGCCACGCACACTCGGATCTATGATCACTGTTTTATTTAAGTTTTTACCGACAACATTAATAAACTCATTAATATCGGTACCTTTAAAACTCGCAGAATAGTCAGCAGCCACGGCCACACCACTCAAACTCAGCAATATCCCTGAGGCTAAGCTTGTAAATTTTTTTCCAATGTTATTAAGGTTCATCTTTATCCTTAGCTACCTAACTTTACGACCTACTATGTGTGTCGCTTAAACGACTACTCTGGCACACTTAAATAAATACTGTGTAGTTGTCCATCACGCTCAACAGTAAGTGACATATCCGTCAAATCTTTCAATTGTTTGGCAACTTCCATTGCTTGTCGAGTATCGGTTAAATCAAATCCGTTTAACGATACGGCGAGATCATTTGGCTTTAAACCAACTTCTTTAAATAATTCACGATTTTTACCTGGGTTAACCCGATATCCCGCTAATTCTCCGTTTTTTCTAACTGGAGAAATACGTACATAATCAGTAATCGAGGCTGGGTTTTCCAATAAATCTTTACGTAGATTAGACAGGCCTGCCGGTGTATTTTCTACCCGAGGCTCGTTAGATGACCGCGGACTGGTTTCACGCGAGAACTCTTCACCATCTAACATCAAAGTTTCTAAATTCATTTGATATTCAATGATAATACGATCTGTCAGCACTTGCTTTAATATCGCGTTAGTTGAACTAATTTGCTCATCAATCGCATACGTTTCTTGTTTACCATTATATTCAATAATGGCTAACGCAAGGCTTGGCTCACTGCTGGCGACCAGACCCACTAGCGTTAAACGTAAACGCGTTTTTGGTGCATCAATGTTTTGTACCACAGCAGGTGCAGAACCTGCTGTTTGCTGTTTACCAAACAAATTTAAATTGCGGAGCGTATTTAATTCATAACTTTTGACTTGATCACTACCGCCGCTTAATATTGGTTGCCACGATGTTGCAGAATTTGATGATGTCGGCCATAGTTGCCAAGTTAACAATGCTGATTGATAACAAAATACAGCCAAGAACAAATAACAACATCCAGTCGCGATTTGTTTTTGTGGTAATTTAACTAAAAGCTGCTTAAGAGCATCTAAATTGTCCATTTTTGTATTACCCTAATACAGCATTATTTTCAAAATAAAGTACGTTTAGTAACGCCTGAGATTAACCCAATAAAAGTCATAAATTTAACCGAACAATACTAGCCCTCTCACGTTATCGACACAAGCCTACATATCACAAAAGTAACAAAATCAGTCGAATAATAACAATGACTTAATACTTTAATTATTTTTCGCACTAAATCTTAGGCTGTCATTCAAGGATATATGAATTCTGATTATTCGCCACACTGATATGTCAACACTTACAAATGAAACTGAGATGAAAGAAATGTGAAATATACTAGACAATTTGGTTAACCAAATGTGTATTACACATCAATAAAAGACTCTCTTACTGCTTTGTTTATCTGTTATAATCAAGTCGATTAGAACGTTAGTTTGGAATATGGTTGCATTTATTATGTCAAAAGATACCAAACCAGATAGTAATGTGCGGTTCGATAAATGGTTATGGGCAGCACGGTTTTATAAAACCCGCGCCATTGCCAGAGAAATGATCCAAAGTGGCAAGATCCGCTACAATGATCAACGCACAAAACCCAGTAAAACCGTTGAGTTGGGTGCAACAATAAAAATAAAACAAGGCTTTGATGAAAAGGAAGTGATCGTAAAGCAGCTTTCCGCACAAAGGAGAGGGGCACCAGAAGCGGCAACTTTGTATGAAGAAACACCTACTAGTGTTGAAAAACGTGCACAAAATGATGTCGCGCGTAAACTGAATACATTGTATAGCCCTCGCCCCGATAAACGTCCCGACAAAAAACAACGTCGAGATTTATTGCGGATAAAAAATCATTAACTTTAACATCGAGAATATTATGAGCCAGAAAGATTTATTACACCGTTACCTATTTGAAGATCATCAAGTTCGCGGTGAAATTGTACAACTTGAACAAAGCTTTATAGATATTTTAGAAAACCTAAACTATCCAAGGCCCGTTCAACGCCTACTTGGTGAATTGCAGGTTGCAACCAGCCTATTAACAGCGACATTGAAATTTAAAGGCTCTATTACAGTCCAGTTACAAGGTGACGGTCCAATAACACTTGCTGTTATTAATGGTAATGAAGACTTAGAGTTGCGTGGCGTAGCTCGCTGGAATGGCCCAGTGCCAGACACCAACAATGTCAAAGAATTGATTGGTAAAGGTGTCATGGTTATCACTATCTCACCGGATAAAGGCGAACGTTACCAAGGTATCGTTGATCTCGGTGAAGATACTTTACAATCATGTTTAGAACAATATTTTGAACAGTCTGAACAATTAACAACCCGTCTGTGGTTCCGCACAGGTAAAGTTGGTTATAGAAAACAAGCGGCCGGCATGATGATCCAAAAATTACCGGCATCAGATGATAAAAAAAGTTCTCACGACGATTTTGAACACTTAGCGGCATTAACAGAAACAATTAAAGATGATGAATTATTTAATCTTGATGCTGAAGATGTGTTAGTGCGACTTTATCATCAAGAAAAAGTACGTTTATTCGATCCACAGCCAGTATCATTTAAATGTGGTTGTTCACATGAACGTAGCTCAGCAGCATTACTTAACGTAGCAAAAGAAGAGCTGCTTGATATTATTGCTGAAAAAGGACAAATAGAGATGCACTGTGATTATTGCGGCTCACTTTATTCTTTTAATGCAGGAGATGTAGAAGACATACATACGCCACAAATAGGCAACCCTGTACATTAAGCATGTATGTAAATAAGAGTGTATAAAATACACCAAATACACCAAATACATCATCCATTAAATAGCAATTTAATAGTAAGGGTGCCGTTAGTGCACCCATTAAATTTAATTTATAACCCAACTTAATTTAATCTGAAACAATAAATTAAACTCTGTACCCCCAGGAGATACCAATGACAGACGTAAAAAATAAAAATACAGTTATTGGCGCCAATGTCGATCTATCGGTATATGGCATCAAGGATGTTGAAGAAATAATATATAACCCTTCTTACGAACTGCTTTTTAAAGAAGAAACAAAAGCAGGTCTAGAAGGCTACGAAAAAGGTACCGTTACTGAATCTGGTGCAGTTGCTGTTGATACTGGTATCTTCACAGGTCGCTCACCAAAGGATAAGTACATTGTTTGCGACGATACGACGCGCGATACCGTATGGTGGTCAGATCAAGGTAAAAATGATAACAAAGCTATTACTCAAGACGTATGGCGTGATCTTAAAACACTAGTAACACAACAACTATCAACCAAACGCTTATTCGTGGTTGATACTTACTGTGGCGCTAATGCCAATACCCGCCTGAAAGTGCGTTTTATTACCGAAGTTGCATGGCAGGCTCATTTCGTTAAGAACATGTTTATCCGTCCTAGCGAAGCAGAGTTAGCAACTTACGAACCTGATTTCGTAGTAATGAACGGTGCTAAATGCACAAACCCGGATTGGGAAACACACGGCTTAAATTCTGAAAACTTTGTTGCTTTTAATCTAACAGAGAAAATTCAACTTATCGGTGGTACTTGGTACGGCGGCGAAATGAAAAAAGGTATGTTCTCTTATATGAACTACCTACTGCCGCTGCAAGGCATCGCATCAATGCATTGCTCAGCAAACGTCAGTACTGAAGGTGAAACGGCCATCTTCTTTGGGTTATCTGGCACAGGTAAAACCACATTATCAACCGATCCAAAACGCCAATTAATTGGTGATGATGAACACGGTTGGGATGATGACGGTGTATTCAACTTTGAAGGCGGCTGTTACGCAAAAACAATTAAACTTAGTGCAGAAGCTGAACCTGAAATATTCGGTGCGATCTGTCGTGACGCACTGCTTGAAAACGTAACCGTGCTTGACGGTGGCGTGGTTGATTATGACGATGGTTCAAAAACAGAAAACACCCGAGTGTCTTACCCTATCGAGCACATTGAAAATATCGTTAAACCGATCTCAAAAGGCGGTCACGCGAATAAAGTTATTTTCTTAAGTGCGGATGCATTTGGTGTTTTACCACCGGTATCTAAATTAACGCCAGAACAAACTAAATATCACTTTCTATCAGGCTTTACGGCTAAATTAGCCGGTACTGAACGTGGTATCACAGAACCGACGCCGACATTCTCAGCATGTTTCGGGGCGGCGTTCCTATCGCTTCACCCAACCAAATACGGCCAAGAACTGGTTAAACGTATGGAAGCATCTGGTGCACAAGCTTACTTGGTTAACACAGGTTGGAATGGCACAGGTAAACGTATTTCAATTAAAGATACCCGCGCAATCATCGATGCAATCCTTGATGGCTCAATTGAGAAAGCAGAAAGCAAAACAATCCCTTATTTCAATCTAGAAGTACCAACAACACTACCAGGTTGTGACACTAATATTCTTGACCCACGTGATACATATGAAGATGCAAATGTATGGGAAGAAAAAGCGGTTGACCTAGCTAAACGTTTTGTGAACAACTTCGAGAAGTTCACTGATAACGACGAAGGCAAAGCACTACTTGCTGCAGGTCCTCAACTTTAAGGTTTATATTTAGATAGACATTTAATGTCGATTTAAATCGCCAAATTAATGCCAGTATCGAGTTATCGACCTGGCATTTTTTATATCTGCGATAACGAAAATGAGCTATTGCGCTGTGCTATTGTTATAATTTCACCTCATTATAATTTAAGGAGGTCATAGCATTGGCTATATCAAACTTAATCACCCGAGCTGGCTGGGAAACGTTAGACAAACGTCTTAAATTTCTCTGGAAACAAGAAAGACCGAGAGTCACAAAAGTTGTGTCTTGGGCAGCCTCTCTAGGTGATCGCAGTGAGAATGCAGACTACAAAGAGAATAAGCATCTACTGCGTAGCATCGACCGTGAGATCCGCTTTTTAGTTAAACGTCTCGAAGTATTAGAGATCGTGGATTACCGTCCGCAGCAAGATGGCACAGTGTATTTCGGTGCTTATGTTGAATTAGAAGATGATGACGGTAGCGTGATCCAGTGTCGTATTGTTGGTCGTGACGAATTAGATCCACAACGTAACTTTGTTACCGTTGACTCCCCGATGGCAAAAGCACTTATTGGTAAGCAAGTGGATGATGAAGCTGAAGTGCATACCCCAGCAGGTAAAAAGCTCTGGTACATCAACAAGATCCAATACTTTCCATTTGCAGAGTAATCATCCGTATTAATGTCATAACAAATGTATTCATTTTAAGGATCCAACGTGTCTAAATTAGCTACTCTCATCGCGCAAGAGATCAATGCACATGTCCGCCAAGTTAACGCTGCAATTACCCTACTTGATGAAGGTTCTACCGTGCCCTTTATCGCCCGCTACCGAAAGGAAGTCACAGAAGGCTTAGATGATGGTCAATTAAGAACATTAGAACAGCGCCTTACTTACCTTCGTGAGCTAGAGACTCGTCGTGATGCTATTTTAAAAAGCATCAGTGAACAGGATAAGTTAACGCCACAGCTAAACGCAGCAATCAATGCAGCTGATACTAAAACTCGTTTAGAAGACCTCTACCTCCCTTTTAAAACTAAACGCCGTACTAAAGGGCAAATTGCCATTGAAGCAGGGTTATCGCCATTAGCCGAATCTCTAATTTCAAATCCACAGCAGCAACCTTTACAACTTGCGAAACAATTTACTACTTCAGAGAGTAGTTTCTCCGCGCCAGAGCAAGTATTAGAAGGCGCTAAATTTATTTTGATGGAAAAAGCCAGTGTTGATGCAGAATTAATTGCCAAAGTACGTCAGCAGCTACTCGCACACGCCACTCTAGAATCAAAAGAGAACAAAAAAACGGCAAAGGAAGACAGTAAATTCAAAGATTACTTTACTCATAGTGAAAGAATAAGCAAAGTACCATCACACCGAATGTTAGCCATGCTGCGTGGTAAAAATGAAGGCGAATTACAAATTGGCTTAAATGCAGACCCAGAATTTACAGAAAAAAACGCAACTAGTTATTGCGAAGTGATTATCGCTAAGCACCTCGGGATTAATTATCACCATAAACCTGCTGATGAATGGTTAAAATCTGTAGTCCACAGCAGTTGGAAACAAAAGCTGCTTAGCCAATTAGAAACCGAATTAATCGGTAAGCTGAAAGAGTCCGCAGAAGTTGAAGCCATTAAAGTGTTTGCGGCCAACCTAACAGCATTACTCATGGCATCACCGGCTGGTCCAAAAGTTACTTTAGGTTTAGATCCCGGTTTACGCACAGGCTCTAAAATTGCCGTGGTCGATGCAACAGGTAAATTACTTGATCACACCACGATTTATCCACACGTACCACAACAACAATGGCAGCAATCATTATCGACATTAGCAACGTTATGTAAGCGTTATAACGTCGAGCTCATTAGCATCGGTAATGGAACTGCATCACGAGAAACAGACAAGCTGGTTGCGGAATTAATCAAAGCTAAACCAGAACTTAAATTACAAAAAATAATGGTTAGCGAAGCCGGCGCATCTGTGTACTCAGCATCAGAACTGGCTGCTAATGAATTTCCACAACTGGATGTATCTATTCGTGGTGCGGTATCAATTGCACGTCGCTTACAAGATCCACTTGCGGAACTCGTTAAGATAGACCCCAAAGCGATTGGTGTCGGTCAATATCAACATGACGTAAACCAAACTTTGTTAGCAAAACAACTCGATACCGTGATAGAAGATTGTGTGAATAAAGTCGGTGTTGATTTAAACATGGCTTCAGCACCTCTACTTTCCCGTGTTGCAGGACTCAATACAACCATCGCCAATAACATTGTTAAATATCGAGATGAAAACGGCGCTTTCAATAAACGTAGTGAATTAAAAAAAGTCGCTAGATTGGGCCCTAAAGCTTTTGAGCAATGCGCAGGTTTCTTACGTATCAATAATGGTAAGGAAGCTTTAGATGCTTCAGGCGTACATCCAGAGTCATACTCTGTAGTAAAGCAGATAACAGTAAGCACAGGTTATAAAGTTGAAGCGTTAATTGGTAATAAAACACTACTTCATGCATTAAATCCAAATGACTACACGAATGCACAGTTTGGTTTACCTACGGTGACCGACATTATTGCTGAACTTGATAAACCCGGCCGCGATCCACGTCCAGAATTTAAAACAGCAACATTCAAAGACGGCGTAGAAAAGATCACAGATCTCAAAGTTGAGATGATACTTGAAGGCGTAGTGAGCAATGTCACAAACTTCGGTGCGTTTGTTGATATTGGTGTTCATCAAGATGGACTTGTGCATATATCTGCGTTAGCTGAAGGGTTTGTTAAAGACCCAAATGCAGTAGTTAAAGCAGGTCAAATAGTAAGAGTAAAAGTTACAGAAGTGGATGTTGCTAGGAAGCGTATTGCATTGACTATGCGATTAAATGATGAAGTATCGGTAACCAGTAATCATGCCTCGAAAAACAATAAGGCCATTCATGAGAGCAGTCATAAACCAGTGAATCAAGCACAAGTTAACAGACAGAAAAAAATACAAGAAAGAAGTTCAGACTTTAATAACAGTGCGTTTGCTGACGCTTTTGCGAATGCTAAGAAATGTTAATAAGTAAAACGTGAAAAATAAATAAGTGGTGACGGACTTTGTTCGTCATCTATTTAACTTTAATGCATAAAATACAGACGAAAAAAAAGGCCGCCGAAGCGACCTTTCTATACATTGTTTAAACTAATCGAAATTAAGCGATTACTTTAGAAACAACACCAGCACCAACAGTACGGCCACCTTCACGGATAGCGAAGCGTAGACCTTCTTCCATCGCGATTGGGTTGATTAGCTCAACAACAAACTTAAGGTTGTCACCAGGCATAACCATTTCAACACCTTCTGGAAGCTCTACAGCACCAGTGATGTCAGTTGTACGGAAGTAGAACTGTGGACGGTAACCTTTAAAGAAAGGAGTGTGACGACCACCCTCTTCTTTTGAAAGTACGTATACTTCAGATTCAAACTTAGTATGTGGAGTGATTGAACCAGGCTTAGCTAGTACTTGACCACGTTCAACATCTTCACGTTTAGTACCACGTAGAAGTGCACCAATGTTCTCACCAGCACGACCTTCGTCAAGCAGTTTACGGAACATTTCAACACCAGTACAAGTAGTCGTTTGAGTATCACGGATACCAACGATTTCTACTGAATCACCAACGTTAACGATACCTTGCTCAACACGACCAGTTACAACAGTACCACGGCCAGAGATTGAGAATACGTCTTCGATAGGCATAATGAAAGGCATATCGATAGCACGTTCTGGATCAGGGATATATGTATCTAGCGCTTCAGCTAGTTCAATGATCTTGTCTTCCCACTCTTTCTCGCCTTCAAGCGCTTTAAGAGCAGAACCCTGGATAACTGGTAGGTCATCACCTGGGAAGTCATATTCAGAAAGAAGTTCACGAACTTCCATTTCTACTAGTTCAAGTAGTTCTTCGTCGTCTACCATGTCACATTTGTTCATGAACACGATGATGAACGGAACACCAACTTGACGTGAAAGCAGGATGTGCTCACGAGTTTGTGGCATTGGGCCGTCTGTAGAAGCAACAACTAAGATTGCGCCATCCATTTGAGCAGCACCAGTAATCATGTTTTTAACGTAATCCGCGTGTCCTGGGCAATCTACGTGCGCATAGTGACGGTTTGGAGTATCGTATTCAACGTGAGAAGTATTGATCGTGATACCACGTTCTCTTTCTTCTGGCGCATTATCGATTGATGCGAAATCTTTAGCTTCACCACCGTATACTTTTGCAAGTACGTTAGTGATAGCAGCTGTTAGAGTTGTTTTACCATGGTCAACGTGACCAATTGTACCTACGTTTACGTGGGTATTACTACGTACAAATTTTTCTTTAGACACGACGTGTACCTTCTTATTATCAGTTAAGCCTCTATCTTATGACAAAGACTACCAAAGTTAAACTTTATTTCGCTTGAATAATTGCGTCAGCGATGTTTTTTGGTGCTTCATTATACTCAAGGAATTGCATTGAGTATGAAGCGCGGCCCTGAGTAGCTGAACGTAGAGCGGTTGCATAACCGAACATTTCAGACAAAGGAACCTTAGCATGAATAATTTTAAGACCAGCGTGGCCATCATCCATACCTTCGATCATGCCGCGACGACGGCTTACGTCACCAACAACATCACCCATCCACTCCTCTGGAGTGGTAATTTCTACTTTCATCATCGGTTCAAGCAAGGCAGGATTTGCATCCAATGCACCTTGTCTACAACCAAATGAAGCCGCGACCTTGAATGCCATTTCATTGGAATCAACATCGTGGAATGAACCACCGTAGAGTGTAACACGAACATCCATTATAGGGTATCCTGCTAACACACCTTGGTCCATCTGATCTTTACAACCTTTTTCTACCGCTGGGATGAATTCACGAGGAACCTCACCATCAACGATTTCATCCACAAATTCAAAACCAGCACCCGCTTCAAGCGGCTCTAGTTTCAGCAGAACATGACCATACTGACCACGCCCACCTAATTCACGAATGAATTTACCTTCTGCTTTAACTGAATCACGAATTGATTCACGATATGCAACCTGAGGCTTACCAACGTTGCATTCAACGTTAAACTCACGACGCATACGGTCAACAATAATGTCCAGGTGAAGTTCACCCATACCAGATATCAGTGTTTGCGCTGACTCTTCGTCAGTTTCAACACGGAACGATGGATCTTCAGCTGCTAATTTACTTAGCGCGATAGCCATCTTATCTTGATCGGCTACTGTTCTAGGTTCTACTGCAATTTGGATAACCGGTTCCGGAAAGTCCATACGCTCAAGGATTACTTTATGGTTACTATCACAAAGTGTGTCACCAGTAGTCACATCCTTAAGACCAATCGCAGCAGCAATATCACCGGCACGGATCTCTTTCAATTCTTGACGATCATTCGCATGCATTTGCACGATACGACCTAAACGTTCACGCTTCTGCTTAACAGAATTATAAACGCTGTCACCAGTATTAACCACACCTGAATATACTCGCATAAATGTGAGCGTACCAACAAATGGGTCAGTGGCGATCTTAAAGGCTAATGCTGCAAACGGTGCATCGTCATCTGATGGACAAGTAACTTCGTTCTCATCTTCATCAATACCATTGATATCTTTCACTTCCGTTGGGCTAGGAAGAAATTCAACCACTGCGTCAAGTACCGCTTGTACACCTTTATTTTTAAAGGCAGAACCACAAGTCGCAAGTACGATCTCGTTGTTCAGCGTGCGTTGACGTAAACCAGCTTTAATTTCTTCTTCAGATAACTCACCTTCTTCAAGGTATTTATCCATCAGCTCATCGTTAGCTTCGGCGGCAGCATCGAGTAATTCTTCATGTAATTCTTCTGCACGCTCAAGCAAATCAGCAGGAATATCGCCATAACTAAATGACATACCTTGATCTGCATCATTCCAGCTAATCGATTTCATTTTAATTAAATCAATTACGCCTTCAAACTCTTCTTCCGCACCAATATTTAACTGGATTGGAACACAAGTAGCGCCCAGACGATTACGAATTTGGTCGATAACAGCTTCAAAATTAGCGCCAGTGCGATCCATTTTATTAACGAATACTACACGAGGAACTTGATATTTATCCGCTTGACGCCAAACCGTTTCAGATTGTGGTTCAACACCTGATGCACCACAAAATACGACAACTGCGCCATCAAGAACTCGTAGAGAACGTTCTACTTCAATCGTGAAGTCAACATGCCCCGGAGTATCAATGATGTTGATACGGTGCTGCTTAAATTGCGCATCCATACCTTTCCACATTGTTGTTGTCGCTGCAGAAGTAATGGTAATACCACGCTCCTGCTCCTGCTCCATCCAATCCATAGTGGCTGCGCCATCATGAACTTCGCCGATCTTATGTGAAAGACCAGTATAGAATAAAACACGTTCTGTAGTTGTAGTTTTACCCGCATCAACGTGAGCAACAATACCAATATTACGGTAGAGCTCGATCGGAGTTGTACGTGCCACAATAAATCCCTTACTAGGAAACCTAGACAGAAAGTAGTTGACGCAGATTTAAAATCTGCGTCAAAAAATTACCAGCGATAGTGAGCAAAAGCTTTATTCGCATCAGCCATACGGTGAACGTCTTCACGTTTCTTAACCGCAGAACCTTTGTTTTCAGCAGCGTCGAATAGCTCTCCAGCTAGACGAGCAGCCATTGATTTTTCACCACGTTTACGTGCTGCTTCAACTAACCAACGCATAGCTAGTGCATTACGACGAGAAGGACGAACTTCTACTGGCACTTGGTAAGTTGAACCACCAACACGGCGAGATTTAACCTCAACCGATGGACGAACGTTGTCTAGAGCGATTTCGAAAAGCTCTAAATGTGTTTTATCTTCGCTTTTTGTAGCGATAGTTTCTAGCGCACCATATACAATCGCTTCTGAAGTAGATTTTTTACACTACCATTACGATGTTGATGAATTTTGCTAGGATTTCTGATCCGAATTTTGGA
>NZ_JASJHF010000248.1:0-7115 GCF_033791185.1 Moritella sp.
GCGATACGTAAGTTATCATTGCTGCGTGGCGCTAACATCTCGCGATCACTTAAGTGCTTAAATTGACGACGCGATAACCCGTGGTCAACCAGCAAGCTAAACTCGCCGTAACTAAAGGTAATAATACCAACAACCGCTGACACGCTATCGTTAACTCTTATGTAATCAAGCTGTGAGGCGTTAGTCAGACCGTCTGCTAGCTGTAAACCTAAGCGCCGCTGTTGGTTGTCTAGTGCGTGCTGGTCTGCAAGAATACTGCCCGGTACAGCATAGCTATTCGGATGGATATTAACGGACTGATGACTGAGGAGCATATAATAACGCTGCCAACGCCGATCATAATACAAAGGCTTGCTGACTCGCATCGCGCTAAGATCAACCAGACGAACCTTCATGCCCTCGTAGCGCTCAAGGGTTTCGCTAAAATTAGCATCTGCACTGGCCACCAATAAATTGGTGGGTTGCACAGCAATCGCAGGACCGAGCGTAGTGATGAAAGTCGTGATGGCTGTCGTTTGCTGCAACCGTGTCATCCCATAATACTCTGCCACAACCCCCGTTACGCATACGCGGGTATTAACCTTAATATTGGTAATTGCAATCGCAGTCGTACTCACAAAGATGCCTCTTGAAGCCAGACTCAGATCAGACGCCGTGGTTTGCTGCATAAAAAATCCAGCATCTTTACCCTGGTGTAACCTGGTCACCACCCCTTGAACTGTATACACCTCGTCACTCTGGTAGCCGTTATTACTGCGACCTCGTCCCTGCGTCACCAATGGTGAACGTCTACCCTCGCCCTGTAACTGACTAATCGTGCTATTTTCGCCAACGCATGAATTACGCTGTTGGTTATCCCACAATTCACTGGCTAACACTGCATTGAGCATTACCATAATGCCGATAGCCCCACTAAATAAACCTCCTAGCATTCTCTACACTTCTGTTTTAAAATCATGCTCATCAATCCTTGCATTAGACCCTGCGTCTCGTGTTGTATGAGTGTAGTTACTATGGATATAAAATCGCTGACTTCTGAGCAAAGAAATGTGGCAAGTGCTAATCTAGATCAACTTTCAACATTAGAACTTGTTAAGCTATTCAACAGTGAAGATGAGAAAGTGGCTCAAGCCATTAAGCTTGAATTACCCCTGATTGCGGCTGCAATTGACATGATCGCCCATGCTTTTCAGCAAAACGGCCGCTTAATTTATATTGGTGCTGGTACATCCGGTCGCTTAGGGGTATTAGATGCTTCCGAATGCCCGCCGACCTTTGGTGTTGGCCACCAGCAGGTGCAAGGTATTATCGCCGGCGGTGAGGCGGCAATGTTTAAAGCGCAAGAAGGCGCTGAAGATGATTTAAACGCGGCCAAAATCGATTTACAGCAAATCCAATTAACCCCGCAAGACATTGTCGTTGGTATCGCCGCATCAGGACGTACACCTTATGTGATTGGCGGACTAACCTTTGCGAATAATCTCGGTTGTGACACCATTGCAATCAGCTGTAACGATAACTCACCAATTGCGACTCTGGCTAAAATAGCCATAACTCCCGTGGTCGGCGCGGAAGTATTAACCGGCTCCAGCCGTATGAAAGCAGGCACGGCACAAAAATTAGTGCTCAACATGCTCAGCACCGGCGCGATGGTTCGTACTGGCAAGGTTTACCAAAATTTGATGGTTGATGTGAAAACCTCAAATGAGAAGCTGATCACCCGTAGTGAGAATATTATTATGGATGTAACAGGCGTAGAACGCGAACGCGCAAAAGAGTTGTTAATCGCTGCTAATCAACACGTAAAGTCAGCCATTTTAATGGAACTGAACGGGGTTGATTATGCGACTGCAACACAACAGTTAGCCGACAATCAAGGCTTCTTACGTCAGGCATTAACGTCATAAAAATACGGGCTTAATTACCTATCATGTATTAAGTTTAGTGAATATATATTCCCTACGCTTAATATATGATGGTCTGGGCTCGTGCTCAGCACAATACAATACAAATCCAGTAACAGCTAACTCAGTTGCCACACTTTTTCCTCTTTCTAATAATAAATCAATCAAGGCGTCACTCGGTCTATTAATGCGCGCGAGTGTAATATGTGGCACGAATTCACGTTCCTCTGCTTTTATTCCGCGATGCAGCAATACCTTAGATATGAGTTGATGAAGCTCAGTAAGTGCCCGAGTTTGCATTACACGAGTAACGAAGATGGCCTTAGCGCCACCAGATTTGAAAAATTGGCAACCAGTCAGCATCAAGTTGAACGGTTTAACATTTACGGATATTAGTTCTTGCTCAATAGCTGACGCTTCTGCCTCCGTGACGTTACCGATGAATCTCAGGGTTATGTGTTTTACGGTCTGAACAGGGATCTGCTCTGTCTTATAAAAAAGCTTATTCAGCTCATGACCGACATCACTCGAGACTTCTATCGCAGTAAATAATCTTGGCATATTCCCCTCCACATAACACATAACACATAACACATAACACATAACACATAACACATAACACATAGCGTTATCATTAGGCTCGAAATTAACAAGGATCTTATCTACTAATTATAACTGACTGTCTGTTTTCATGACGATAAACCTATCGTCATGAATGTCTTAACCTAGTCATGAATAGCAGCGCTATTAACTCGCTGGTAATAATTTCTTCAGTAAGCTTTCACATTGCGCTTTGTTCATCAATTTCGGCACAGGGTAGTCACAATACGCTTCTCTTACTGCACGTTTCGCAAGTTCAGGGATATCACTCTGCTTAAGCTCAGGAAAGTCAGCTTGAATATTCAATGTTTGGTTCAATGCTTTCACACCAGCAACAAACTTATGCGCCGCTGCAATTTGAGAGTCTTCACTCGTCGCTAATCCTGCCGCAATCGCCAATTCAGCATAACGACACAATGAATTTGCAAACGAGAATTCCAGTACATGCGGTAAAATAACAGCATTCGCTAAGCCATGGGGAATATGATAATAGCCGCCCAACTGATGCGCAATCGCATGCACATAACCAATTGATGCTCGGGTAAAGGCCACGCCAGCATTAAAACTCGCCACCGACATTTGACGTCGAGCTTCTAAATCACGGCCATCTGCATAGGCTTTGGGAAGGTTAGCAAAAATACGTTTAACCGCATCATAAGCATAAGCTTTAATTTGCGCTGTAGCATGATAACCGATATAAGATTCAACCGCGTGTGTTAACGCGTCAATACCCGTTTCAGCGGTGATCTTTGCCGGTAAACCTTGCATCAACAGTGGATCAAGGATCGCAACAGCAGGTACTAAACTCGGGTCGACGATGGTAAACTTCTGTTTTTTAACGGGGTCAGTGACAACAGCAACCACAGTGGCTTCAGAACCGGTACCCGCAGTAGTAGGTATCGCGATAAAAGGTGGTAAGGACTTGCGCACCCGTAACAAACCAACCAGCTTTCTCACATCGACGTTTTTAACCGCAGCAGCCGCAATACCTTTAGCGCAATCCATCGGCGAACCGCCACCTAAAGCAATCACACTGTCACAGTTATTTTGTTGATAATACAGTAAACCCTGACCAACCAGCTGTAATGTCGGATCGGGAGTAACTGCATCAAACAGCACATAGGTAATATTTTCTGCATCTAGCGCATCAGTTAAGTGCTTGGCAATACCCAATTTAACCAGGGTTGCATCCGTCACGATCAGTGGTTTAGTTCCACCGAGCTCTGTTAATGCTAATGCGGCTTGCTTAATGGTACCCTCGCCTTCAATGAGCTTAGGCAACGGAATTGGCACGAGCTTATTTACTTGTCCGCGTATTTGAATAACAGTTTGATGCAACATAAATGTCCATTTTAATTAATACGTAATGCGAAGTCGCATTATATACAATTACGATTTACCGTTATTATCATTATCCGCCAATAACAAGTTGCAGCCTTTACTGTCACACTCTTCGCTGAACATGGCAAATTGTGAGCAACCAGAAGACAATGCATTTACTGTGGATGTGGTGGTAACCTCAGCAAGTTTATCGGCAAATTCTTGGTCGCGGTGCGCCTCACCTTCTTTTTGTTTGATTAACTTAAATGCCAGTAGGATAGAAGCAATACCAAAGAATACCGAGCCTAATGCTTGGCCGATTAAGATACCTTTCACCCCCGCAATCTCGGCACCCACAAGTACAAACGGGATAGTACCCAATGTCGCTTTACCCATGTTAAACCAAGTCGAGAATTTCGGCTTACCTAGGTTGTTAAAACTGGCGTTAGCAATAAACATCATGCCATTAAAAATAAAGGTTAGCGCGATTAAACGGCAAAACAAGATCACCACTTCAACCGCATCACCAGTCAAATTGAACCCGCTGATCAAGTAATCCTCAATCAAAAATAAGATCAAAGAAACCAGCACCACATAACCGGTACAGAACCAGAGCGCATCTTTTAAGCTTTTGCGTACCCGCGGCATTAATTTAGCGCCGTAGTTTTGCCCTAAGATAGGGCCAATAGCCCCCGACAGTGCGAAAATCATCCCAAAGGCAACGGGCAGAATACGGTTAATCGTTGCGTAGCCCGCCATAAAACTATCACCAAATTCAGCGATACTGCGCGTGACAAAGGCATTACCAATGGGTGTCGCCACATTCGTGAGCATCGCCGGTAGGGCAATTGCCATAATAAAAGGCAGCTGCGCTTTAAAGCTGTCACTATACCAACTGCCAATCAGCTTATGTTTAGAATAAACCCCATAAAACGACAAGCCAAATACAGCACAACGGGATAACACACTGGCGATCGCCGCGCCTTCAATTCCCATGCCTAGGGTAAAGATAAAGATCGGATCTAATACCGCGTTAACTAAACCACCACCTATGGTCGATAGCATCGATAACTTACCATCACCGACAGCACGTAAACTGGCGCCTAGTGCCATAGCAACCGACATCAGCGGCATCGAAGGCACTAAAATTTGTAAGTACGCAGTCCCTAAGCGCAAAGTTTCACCTTTCGCACCGAGTAAACTCAGCAGCACTTCAATATTAAACCAGGTCAACAACATGATGATAAATGAGACGAAAATGGTCACGATACTGATATTGGTGACATAAGACCGGGCACTTTCCCGCTTACCCTGCCCCAAGGCTTTAGAAACTAACGCCCCCATAGCAATAGACAGGCCAATAGAGATCGATGTGGTAAAGAAAGCCACGGTCCCTGCATAACCAACCGCAGCAGCAAGATGCTGTTCGCCCAGTAAACTAAGATAAAACAGATCCAGCAAATCGACGAGAAAGAGACAGGTTAAACCAATGGCACCTGTTGAGCTCATATAAATAATATGAGACAAAGTAGAACCTTGCGTGAACTTAGCTGTGGTCATAATTGATCTGAGTCATCAAATGGAGAATTGTCACTATTAGTAACATTGTGGATTAAATATGGCAATACAGAAAGCAAAAAGCCGGAACTTAAATGAATAAGTTCCGGCTTCTCTAAATAGATGGCGGAGGAGGAGAGATTTGAACTCTCGAGGAGCTATTAACCCCTGCTGGTTTTCAAGACCAGTGCATTCGGCCACTCTGCCACCCCTCCGCAGCAGGTTCGAATAATATAGAAGCCCACCAAGATTGTAAATATTTATATGCTGCCGCTTGGGTTCACCGTTGCCATTTACAACAGAATGTTCAAAAATCAGGCTTACGCGTAATTTTAATTATTCCCCAAGTAGCCATATCAACCTTGAAATAACCGTGACGCGGGATATTTACTGTCTATTAGCAATGTTATCCGTATAATGACGCCATAATCCTAATACAATGAGACCCCCATGACAGAAACAAATCCAATAATAACTAAATTCTTTGCTGACGTTAAACCAAACCAACAAGTTTGGGGCTTACAAGACAAAACAGGTGAAGATTGGGTTGTATGTGACTCGGTTAATTTCGAAAATACAGACGCTATGCCAATTTGGTCTACTGAAGCGCTAGCACAAGTACATTGCAGCGATGAGTGGAGCGAATTCAAACCAACAGCGATCTCTGTTTCTGACCTACTTGAGTTTTGGATCGAAGATCTAAACGAAGACAACGTTATTGTTGGCCTTAACTGGGAATCAGAAGGCGAATGTGCAGAACTTGAGCTAAATGCATTTACGCAATCAGTGGTAGAAATCGAAAAGCTTTAATTCACCACATCGATTAATAGTGTAAAAAAGTGCTTATCTGCAATAGGATAAGCACTGTTACTCAAACCGTTTAAAACAAGATAAACATCGACCAATCACCCAACATCGCGAGTGTACTCTCGACTTCAGGCGTTGTATCCCAAAGCACAGCAACCGCAACCAGCATAGCTAACATTAATAACTTGCTGTCAAGATCGACTAATTTCAAGGCCGTACCAAAGGAACGTTTAATCCTAATATTGCGTAAATCGACACTGTACATTTCATCTAACGTTAAATGTATTAATCCACCTAAAAATATAAAACCACCAGATAACCAAGCAAGCCTATCAGCCTTAGCAGAATCAATACCATCCACATTAGCAATCAATTGCGTGGTAACCAGCCCACACAAGGCTAAAAACAGCAAAGTATGGCAACTGCCTCGATGCACAGTCAAACGTTCAAAAATAGTCCTTAGTCCGTACTTCATTACCGCATAAGTCAGCGCAGGTACCACGATGACCTCGGCAAAACTCAAGTCATCGAAATCGTCACTGGTCATATAACGCATAATAATAAGAATGATGGCAAACGCAAAGAGGTTGAATATAGTGTCGAGAGAAGTCGAGTTGTCTGAGTCAATATCCGGTAATAATCCCCCTATTGTGCCAAGAAACCACAACCACACTGCGGTATCAAGCTCAATGTGGCGAGCCGCAACTAAGCTTGCAGAACAAACACCTGTTAATAATGCGGCGACATTAAGATGTGTATTAAAATTTGCCATTGTTATCTTTTAAAATAGAGTTTAATACTGCTATTATATGATAAATAAGAATTAATTAATCATCACAATGGAATTATTATGTTTAAACTTATCGCTATCGCTTTAATCGGTCTGGGTATTTATATCGGCATTAACTACACTGACGAAATAAATAG
>NZ_JASJHF010000249.1:0-3346 GCF_033791185.1 Moritella sp.
TGGCAGCGTGCATTATGATAATGTCGCGCCGTGTGCTTTGGGTGGATTGCAGTTGATGCTTGAAGCTAACGGCGTTGTTAGCCAGTCAGTACCTTGTTTTGATGAATGGTATTGGGTTGTGGCTTATCCGGGCATTAGTATTTCAACGGCAGCGGCACGTGACATTTTACCAACAGAATACAGCCGTGGTGATTGCTTAACCTATGGCCGTAACCTTGCTGGCTTTATCCATGCTTGTTATAGCAAGCAACAGGACTTGGCAGCTGCCATGTTAACAGACGTGATTGCTGAACCTTATCGCGCGCAGCTTATTCCTAAATTTGATGACGTGCGTGACTATGCTAAAGAGTTAGGTGCTCTGGCCACAGGTATCTCAGGGTCGGGTCCAACGGTATTTAATGTGATGACTGATTTAGCCCAAGCACAAAAATTACAAGCTTGGTTAGATGCTAACTTTATCCAAAACGGTGATGGTTTCAGCCATATCTGTAAGTTGGATAAAGAAGGCGCGCGCATCGTCGGTACCGAATTGTAACAACGAGTTGTAATCAGTAGCGGTAATAAACGGCTGTAATAAACAGACAAGTACTGCATGATTGTCTATTGAATCCAAGTAATAAGGGCTATATGCTCTTATGAAGTCAAGGATATGGCTATCATGCAGGTAGCACAAATGATGTTTTAGGGAATGAGCAACAATGAAATTATATAGCATTAAAGATCACGCAGAGACAGTAAGCTTTGCACAAGCAGTGAAACAAGGCATGGGTAAAAACCAAGGCTTGTTCTTTCCAAGCGAAATTAATCCGATTGCCGATATTGATGCCTTACTAGAGATGAATCTCGTTGATCGTAGTCGCGTGATTTTACAATCACTGATCGGTGATGAATTTAGCCAACAAGAATTACATGACATTGTTGAAGGTGCGTTTAACTTCCCTGCGCCAGTCACGAAAGTGAGCGACAAGATCAGCGCATTAGAATTATTCCACGGTCCTACATTGGCATTTAAAGACTTTGGTGGCCGTTTCATGGCGCAATGTCTATCACGCCTGAGCTTTGATAAACAAGGTAATGGCGAAAAAATCACTATCTTAACAGCAACATCAGGTGATACTGGTGCTGCGGTTGCGCATGCTTTCTACGGTATTGAAAATATCGAAGTGGTAGTGATGTATCCAAAAGGTAAGATCAGCTTCTTACAAGAACAAATGTTCTGTACCCTTGGCGGCAATATCCGCACGATCGCTGTTGACGGTGACTTTGATGCTTGTCAGGCATTAATGAAGCGCTCTTTTGATGATGCTGAGCTGCGCGAAGCCATAGGCCTTAACTCTGCTAACTCAATTAATATCAGCCGTCTGATGGCACAAATTTGTTATTACTTTGAAGCATTCGCACAACTACCAAAAGCGCAGCGCGCCCAAACTGTGGTATCAGTACCAAGCGGTAATTTTGGTAACTTAACGGCTGGTTTGTTAGCGAAGACATTAGGTCTACCGGTTAAACGCTTCATTGCCGCAACAAACATCAATGATACCGTGCCGCGTTATTTACAAAGCGGTGAATGGGATCCAAAAGCAACCCAAGCTACACTCTCTAACGCGATGGATGTCAGCGTACCAAGCAACTGGCCACGTATCGAAGAACTGGCGCGTGTTAAAGGCTGGGACTTATCTGAACTGGCATCTGACTTCTTATCTGATGAAGACACGAAACAAGCTGTTGTCGCACTAGATGAGCAAGGTTACTTATGTGAACCCCATGGCGCGATTGCTTATGACCGTTTAGCGGCGCAACTGGGCGAAGATGAATTCGGTTTATTCTTATGTACAGCGCACCCTGCGAAGTTCAAAGAGTCAGTGGAAGATATTCTGGGTCGCGATATCGGATTACCAAAAGAGCTTGCTGATTGTGCCGACAAAGCTAATTTATCGGTTGATATGGCCAATGACTTTGCCGCATTACGTGCATTTTTGATGGCGTAGTCTACTCTTAATTATGCATACTCACGTGAGTGAGTCTACCTTGTTCTTATGCCGTAATTAATGGTGTTAGAGCAAGGTATTTTTTTGGCTGTTATTTGGCATAACAAGCTATGCTGGTTAAGCGTTAAAGGTTAATTTAATTAAAAAATATCTAATTGTGGCACCGCAATATCAATAATTAGCGCTTGAATATCTTTGATAACAGAGGTAGCGTTACGCTCTTGTAATTTATAATAAGCTGAATTCAGAATAAGGCATTTATGGGTAAGGTATTAAAAGATCTTCTTGGACAATTAACGTTAGAAACCATTGAAGAAGGAATCTATCGTGGTCAAAGTCAAGATTTAGGGTTTGGTGCGGTCTTTGGCGGCCAAGTAATGGGGCAAGCATTATCGGCAGCAAAAGAAACCGTTTCCGCTGATCGTAAGGTGCATTCCTTCCATTCTTATTTCCTGCGTGCTGGTGATGTGACTAAGCCGATTATTTATGAAGTCGAAAAAATTCGTGATGGCGGTTCAATTACCACTCGGCGTATTCGTGCGATCCAAAATGGTAAAGCTATTTTCTACATGACGGCGTCTTATCAGATTGAGCGTGAAGGTTACGATCACCAAGATGCAATGCCGGATGTACCACCACCGGAAGAACTGCTTTCTGAACAAGACCATGTTCTCTCATTGCGTGATGAGTTACCGGATGATATCCGCGCTAAGTTTGTGTGTGAAAGACCGATTGAAATGCGCCCTGTGCATTATCTTGATCCACTTAATGAAGAAAAATCGGCACCAGAGCGTTACATCTGGTTTAAAGCCAATGGTCAGATGCCGGATGATGCGCGTATTCATAAATACTTATTAGCGTATGCCTCTGACTTCTGTTTCTTACCAACGGCATTACAGCCACACGGTAAAGGCTTTATGAGCCCGAATATGCAAGTTGTCACTATCGATCATTCGATGTGGTTCCACCGCGACTTCCGTCTTGATGATTGGTTATTGTACGCAGTGGATAGTTCAAGTGCATCAGGGACACGTGGCTTAGTCCGCGGTCGTTTCTTTACCCGAGATGGCAAAATGGTAGCAACCACAATGCAGGAAGGGTTAATTCGTAACCGAGAGATCGCTTAATTACACAATTCTACGACATTTCGGTTAAAAAGGCCGAAATGTTGTTTTATTACGAAAATTTGTGGTCGGGATCATGCTTTTCTGAAAATTATAAACATTTCCTATCTCAGCATATTCGCTTATGCTTAATTTTAATCTACAATGAAGTTCGTTTTTTGTTATTAGGTATTCAACCCCGATTATGTCAATTAGAGTTGCCATTAATGGTTATGGACGAATTGGACGCAGTGT
>NZ_JASJHF010000250.1:0-14419 GCF_033791185.1 Moritella sp.
CAGAGCTTTGTACTGCACGACGTCAAATCGGCATGATATTTCAACATTTCAACTTATTATCATCACGAACTGTGTTTGATAACGTTGCACTACCGTTGGAATTAGCCGGTGTTGATAAAGCAGAAATAACTCTCAAGATCACACCACTGTTAGAATTGGTTGGTTTGGCAGCAAAGCATAACGCTTATCCAGCCGAATTGAGTGGCGGCCAAAAGCAACGTGTTGCGATTGCACGAGCATTAGCTTCAGAGCCTAAAGTACTACTTTGTGATGAAGCAACATCAGCACTTGATCCAAGCACAACAAAATCAATTTTAACCTTATTGAAAGACATTAATGAACGTCTTGGCCTCACCATTCTGCTTATCACTCACGAAATGGAAGTGGTAAAAAACATTTGTCATAAAGTAGCGATTATCGATCAAGGCGAACTCATTGAACAAAATACGGTGGCAAAATTCTTTGCTAACCCACAAACGGCATTAGCACAGACTTTTATTGAAGCAACCATCAATCTTGAGATCCCAGAGGAATACAAACAACGTCTGTCGTTAAATCGAAAAGATAATTCAATGCCTTTAATTCGCTTAGGTTTCACTGGTAATAGTGTTGACTCAGCGGTTATTTCAGAAGTAAGTCGAACTTTAAACGTCGATGTAAATATTTTAAGTGCTGATATTGAATTTGCAGGCGGCATCAAATTTGGCTATATGCTCGCAGAACTAATCGGTGACAAAAAAGACACTATCGCGGCAAAAGCTTTTTTCCAACAACATGCAGTTAATGTAGAGGTTATCGGTTATGTCGACTGAGCAAATGATTAGTTTACTTTTTAACGCCACCATTGAAACACTAGTTATGGTCGGTATTGCTGCGGCAATCGCCTGTTTACTTGGTATGCCAACAGGGATCTTGTTACACATAACCAAGGCCAACGGTATTTTAGAGAACAAAAAATTAAATAGCGCACTTAGTATTGTTGTCAATGTCGGACGTTCTGTACCTTTCATTATTTTACTTGTTGCGATTATACCATTTACACGTTTTATTGTCGGTTCATCAATCGGTACAGGGGCGATGATAGTGCCATTAACAGTGGCTTCAATTCCTTTTATTGCCCGATTAATTGAAGGGGCACTATTAGATGTACCAGCAGGTTTAATCGAAGCAGCGCAAACAATGGGGGCAACACCGCTACAAATTATAATAAAAGTACTTATCCCAGAAGCAATGCCGGGGATTATCAACAGCATTACTATCACGTTAGTCACATTAGTTAATTACTCTGCAATGGCGGGGACTGTTGGTGGTGGTGGTCTGGGTGATGTTGGTATTCAGCATGGTTACATTGGTTTTAATCCAACCATCATTTTAATTACCGTTATTTTACTAGTGATCATCGTACAGATTATTCAATCAATCGGTGAACGCTTAGTAAGTAAAGTCGACCACAGATAATAAATCTTAAAAACTAAAGGAAGCAATAAGCATGGAATTTTCACTAAAGAAATTAGTATCAGTAGCAGCAATCGCATCAAGCGTACTATTAACTGCATGTAGCGGCGATAAAGAGTCGACAGTATTGAAAGTGGGTGTAATGGCCGGCCCTGAAGCTGAAATAGTTGAAATTGCAAAGAAAATTTCTAAAGAGAAATACAACCTTGATATTGAAATTGTAACTTTTACCGATTATGTAACGCCAAACCGTGCTCTAGCAGAAGGTAGTATTGATGTAAATGCTTTCCAACATAAGCCTTATTTAGATGCGCAAATCGAACAGCGTGGTTATGATATTACATCAGTAGCTAATACATTTGTTTACCCAATTGCCGCTTACTCAACATCAATTAAAACAGTTGATGAATTAAAAGAAGGTGACAAGGTTGCTGTGCCAAATGATCCAACTAACTTAGGTCGTTCATTATTGTTATTGGAGCAACAAGGAATCATTGCACTGAAAGCAGGCGCTGGTATTAAAGCAACAGAACTCGATATTATAGCAAATCCATTTGGTGTCGAAATTATCAAATTAGAAGCAGCATTATTAGCACGTAACTTACAAGACGTAACACTTGCTGTGATCAATACAACATTTGCGACTAAGATTGGTTTATCGCCAACTAAAGACGGTGTGTTCGTTGAAGATAAAGAATCACCATACGTAAACTTAATTGTTGCACGTAATGATAATAAAGACTCTGAAAAAGTAAAACAGTTCATCACCGCATTCCAAACTCAAGAAGTGTATGATGAAGCGAACAAACTCTTTAACAGTGCTATCGTAAAAGGCTGGTAATCGGTATTTACTTCGTATTCTAAACAGTAAAACAACCTGAATAATTAAGACAAGGTGTGATTGATAACAAAAATATTCTGTATTTTTTTTGATATCAATCACATTATCTACCAAGCTTAGTGAATCGCTCATTATCTGAGATTCATGCAATGCCCCACTTTTCCTTACACAAAATATCGCTGTGGTCTTCTATCGCTACAAGTTTCATGATGTTGCTTTCTGGCCCAGTGATGGCCTCACTATCAGTAAATACCGATGAGCGAAACAATCTATTTTCGTCCAGTGTAATTAATTTGCCAAACAGTGAAACCAATTCATTTTCGATAAACTGGCAGTGGACAGATGTCGACGGTAAAAATTTGAAAGTAAAATCATTTTTCGATACTGACATTGTCGAAACATCATTACTAGACAGCTATAAACTGTCTTTTTCATTAAGTTACCCAATCAAGGCAATTCATACCTATCTGACACCAAGGCTTGAGTTTGCCATCGAACGAATTAATTTTTATACCCCTGATGATCAAAAAAAGATCACCGATATAAAATACGCATTCACCAATAAAGATGAAAGCAATGCATCACAGCTGTTTTGGCAAGCCTATAATCAATATCAAAATGATGCTTTCTATCACCTTAAAATAACCCCTTGTGTTCATCCTGACAACGCCGAATTACCTTGTGTCAGGCCTAACTACTCTCAACTTTTTTATGAGTATAGATCATACCTAAAAGACATCGCAACGCAGCTTTCTAAGCAACAGTCGTTGACCACTGCAGTTAAAAATGCCCAACATTGGGTTTACGCAATCCCAGATAGAGGGGAACATGACGATAGTTTTTTTTCGCCTATTAGCGTGCTAAAAACTAACGAAGCAGACAGTGATGAAAAAGTATTATTACTGGCAACACTCATCAGTCAACTTGCACCAGAGTATGAGCTTTTTATGCTTTATCCCTCAGACAGCATTGGCAGTGTTTCACCAGTATGGCTAACGATTGATAGTAAGAGTGGTGTAGAAGGGCAAAAGATCATCATTAATCAAAACCAATACACGGTTATATCTGGCTCGAAAATAAAATTAGATAAAATGCTTTCCTCAAACACAGAATTAATTAGTGAATCATTATATTAGTTTTACAATCCAAGCGATGTTCTTCGTATGCGCTAAACCATAAATTTAAAAGAATATCATACCTACTAACATCACAAAAATAACAATTAACATGGTCAATTTTCATGTAAAAGTTATTGAGATCAACAATTGAGCAAGTTTTCCTTTATTGTTTTAGCAATATTTTATACCTTTAGCAGACAGTCTAGAGCATATACTCTAATCCTTTCAATTTAATCAAGGAATGTTTAAAAATGAAAAAACTCATCGCCGTCGTAGCACTTTCTTTAACTCCGTTTATCTCTTTTGCATCTAGCGTAGTGGTAGGCGAACACCTACCACAGATCAACATTGCAGATAAAGGTGAAGTAATACTAGCCCAGGGCAAATTTTCTTATCGTGATTGGTCTTCTGACGAACTGAAAGGCCGCGTTATGGTTGTACAGCACCTCGCTGGCCGAACTGCATCTAAAGAGCTGAATGATCCACTGATGGAAGTGATCGCCGATGCCAACTTCTCACCTGAAGTATATAATACAGCAACAATTGTAAATACTGATGACGCGATGTGGGGAACGAGTGGGCTTGTTAACAGTTCACTCAAAGACAACAAAGAAGAGTTCCCAACTGCAATCTTTGTTATCGACGCTAGTGGTAATACACTTAATCAACTAGCTCTTGAAGAAAAAAGCTCTGCAATCTTCCTGATTGATAAAGAAGGTACTGTATTATTTAGTAAAGACGGCGCTCTAACTAAAGACGAAATCACAGAAGTGATGGGTATGATCAACGCCAACATCTAATTTCCAGTAAAGGCCAGTTTAAATAACTGGCCTTTACTATTATCTACCGACTATAAATCCCCGCTATCTTCGATTTATTTATTCAAAAGCAATACTTTCTACCGAATATCCGTTATAAATAAGACCTCAAATTTGTTTATCTAATTTAGGTTAACCATGTCAGTAAATGATCACCCTATAAATAAACCTGAATCGAATATTCTAAACAGTATTCAACAATTACGTAAGGTAGCCAAAGATAGAGGTATCGATGGCATGTTAACGGTAAATAAACATACCACATTTGAACACAGAGCCATTCAGCGGCTGAATCAAGAACAGATCAAGCAGCAGAAAAACCTAGAAAGTATTGTTATGCGTGCGAATAACTTTTGTGATGACGTGACCAGTGAAAATATAGATCCAGACTGGCTCACAGCCTTTATGTCAATGGCAAAAGACATTTCAGGTCCGCATATGCAAACCTTATGGGGACAAATTTTTGCGTTAGAACTCAGTCACCCCGGTAGCTTTTCAGTAAAATCATTACGTACTCTCAACCAAATGACCCAGCGTGAAGCGCAAATGTTTCAAGTCGCCTGTAACTTAAGCTCACAAATCGGTCATGACACTAATCGTAAGATTGTATTACATTGCCAAGATAACAGTAAAAGTTTCTTATTATTCAACAAACCGCAATTTAAATCGATTAATTTAGGTCGACATAAACTACCTTATAGTAGTTTTTTAACCTTGTCTGAATTGGGGTTAGTACATCAAAATGAATTAGAAATGGTTAACTTACCGTTAGATAAAGATCTACCAATAAGCTACGGGCAAGAGACATTAACCATGAAAGTAAAGAACCGTTCATCGCGTATGAAGTATTATCGCTTTACTAATATTGGTGATGAACTGGCTAAACTCATTCCTCATGAAAGTAAGGAAGAGTACTTTTCAGAGTTAACCAGTCATTTACGTAACGCGTTCCATTTTTAAAAGGGCATTATTTAGCTACTACAAAAAATGGATTTAATACCGATTCTTGATGGTTATACAATAACGGTGAACCATCAAGTTGCACAACGTTAGCGCCAGCAGCGCACGCAACCGCATGTCCGGCACCAGTGTCCCACCAACATGTTGGGCCTAAGCGTGGATAGCAATGTGCACTGCCTTCGGCAATCAAACAAAACTTCAGTGAACTGCCAACCGGAATAATATCAGTATCTTTATAGCGCGTTAAATACAGAGCCATTTCAGGACTTGCATGAGAACGAGAACCAACAACTTTAACAGGGTCATTATCGGGTATCGGTAACGCGCTTAATTTCGTTGTATTGCCATCATGCAATAAAAACGCGCCTTCACTCGTCGTATAGTAAAGTTTATCTAAGACAGGCGCATACACGACGCCGAGTATTGGCTGCTGATTATGAACCAAGGCGATATTAACGGTAAATTCACCATTACGCTTAATGAACTCCTTAGTGCCATCAAGCGGATCAACTAACCAGAAGGTTTGCCATTGCTTGCGCTCATCCCAAGGGATACTTGCACCTTCTTCCGATAAGATTGGGATGTCAGGAGTGATAGTTCGTAAACTTGCGACGATAATATCATTGGCCGCAATATCAGCTTCGGTCACTGGTGAATTATCATCTTTCATATCAACATGAAAATCACGTTGATAAATCTCTAAAATCTCTTGTCCCGCAGCCACTGCAATATCATTAATCCGGCTGACTAAATGATCGATTGAGCTATCCTTTGAATTGTCCATTTATTTACGACTACTCCCTACTTAATATGACCTTGCTGGGCAAGATAGTTCATTATTTGTTGAACCGACATAGATACAGGGTTATTACCATTATCTAAATACAACTCTGGTTCAATTGGCGCTTCATAGACAGAATCAATACCGGTAAAGTTCTTGATTTCACCTGCGCGTGCTTTTTTATAAAGCCCCTTTGGATCACGCTGCTCACAAGTCGCAAGATCAGCATCCACATGTATTTCAATAAACTCACTATCACCGAGTAATGAGCGGACTAATTCACGCTCTTGGCGATGCGGAGAGATAAACGCTGTTAATACAATAACACCCGCATCAACCATTAACTTTGCCACTTCTCCCACTCTGCGTATATTCTCTTTACGATCATCATCGCTAAAGCCCAAATCTCCGCATAAGCCAAAACGTACATTATCGCCGTCTAATAAATAGGTATGGTAGCCCGCTTTATGCAGCTCATTTTCAAGTGCACCAGCGACAGTCGATTTGCCCGAACCGCTTAAACCAGTAAACCAGAGCACACAAGGTTGCTGTTGCTTGTTTGCTGCTCTTGCGGCTTTATCAACCGTATGCTGATGCCATACGATATTGTCAGTTGCTGTTGTGTCAGCATCACTTTCCTTGATAATTGTTGTCATTACACACTCACAGATAAAATGGGAATACATAGGGGATCATTACTAATACCACAGTGGAATAGGCAATCGATGTCGGTATTCCGAGCTTAAGATAGTCTGATAATGCATAATTTCCGGCACTATAAACCATTAAATTTGTTTGATAACCATAAGGCGAGATGAAGCTCGCACTAGCGCCGAAGATAACCGCCATAATAAAAGGCAATTCACTCACACCATAACTTTGCGCAAGACTAAATGCGATTGGAAATGCCAGCGCAGCGGCAGCGTTATTGGTGATTAATTCACTTAATAATAACGTGGCAAAATAAGTAGCGATAAATGCAGCTAATACACCCCAACCATTAAAAGCTCGCAGTAAAGAATCCGCTAACAGGTCAGATACCCCTGTTGTCTGCAGCATATTCGAGAGCGCTAATGCACTGCCAACCACGATCCATAAATCAATCGGTAACCGTCGGCGGATCTCTTGCACTGACAATGTGCCACTCATGCAGAGTAACAGCACGAAAACGACTAGGCCCTTCAGCAAGGGCAAAGTACCAGTGAGCGCGAGGCCGATAGTGGTAACAAAACCCACCAATACCCCAATACTGCGATAATCACTTAATCGTGTCGCTACATCTAAACCACTGACGACAACAAAATCTCGGCTCAAATCTTTGCTGTTTTTAAACTCAGCACCTGGCGCTAATAATAAAGTATCGCCAGCTCGCAAGCGCACATTACCTAAGCCACCACGCAACGGACTATGACCGCGGCGAATGGCCACTACCACAGAATCAAAATGTTCTCTAAATTTACTTTCTTTTAGGGTTAGGCCGTTTAGTTTTGAGGAATGACTGACAATCACTTCAACCAAATGCTGGCCATTAAGTGCGCCTTGGCCAAATAATTTCAGTCCTTTGATATCTTGCAGCACACCAACGGAATCAACGTCACCACAAAACAGCAGTTGATCGTTTGCTTGCAATATTTCTTCCGGGCAGACTGGACAAATAACCTCACCGTCTCGCAGTATTTCGGCTAGATATAACTGCTTTAACGCACGTAAATTATTTTCCGCAATCGTTCTGCCAACCAACTCTGAATTTGGTTTTACATGCGCTTCTAAAAAATACACTAATTCATCACTGTCATCTTGGCTGTGGTCGGGTAATCGATGGCTCATGGTAATAAGCACAACCATACCAGCCAGAAAGCCCGCTAAACCGATGAGCGAAAATTCAAAGAATCCTAATGAAGGTAGCCCAGCATCCACCACAAAACTATTCACAATAAGATTGGTCGAGGTACCAATCAAAGTAAGAGTGCCACCAAAAATCGCCGCATAAGAGAGTGGAATAAGTAATTTAGTAGGCGCATGGGTATTATTACGCTTTACCGCACCAATCAGTGATGCCACAACAGCGGTATTGTTAGTAAAAGAAGATAATAGTGCGGTAGAAAAACCTAACTTAGCCACCACCACAGTGAAACGACCAGTGGATAACTGTCGTCCAACCCAACTGATTAAGCGTGTTTTTTCAATGGTAATCGAAATCAATAATAATAAAATTAATGTGATAAGAGAAGGATTGGTAAATCCAGCCATCACTTGTGGCATCTCAATAGAGCCAGACAAGTAAGCTAAAATGACCATGCCACCGAATAAACTTGAAGGTCGAAACTTACCTGAAATAAGTAAACCTATAAAGATCACCAGAGTGACTAAAATACTTCCCTGTATCACATTCATAACAACATCCTACAGCTTGCTAATATCGATAGCTTGCCATTTTGGGAAGTGTTTGCGTACTAACGCATTCAGCTCGACTTCGAACGCACTAAACTCATGTGACTGAGTGCTCGCTGTAGCATCTTGTACTTGTTCTATCATACCCGCGCCAACGGTAACGTTAGTTAATCGGTCAATGACAATAAAGCTACCGGTATCAGCAACGTCTTGATAGTTATCAGCAGGCACGGCTTCCGTAAGGGTTAACTCACATAAACCAATTTCATTCAGTGCAAGTTCTGTCGCCGCTGACTCTTCTAAAGTATTCACATCAACCTTATTACGGATTAATGTAAATTGGCCCGTAGTTTTTTTACTGGCTAATTTAATGTCATATTGACGACCAATTTCAAGCACTTGATCAGACATCCATACCACGTTTGCAACAAGTGAATCTGACAATATTGGCTGCAGTGCCGTTGATACCAAGATATCACCACGGCTAACATCAATTTCGTCAGTCAGTGTTAACGTGATCGCTTGATCTTGATGCGCAGAAGTTAGCTCGCCATCAAAAGTAACAATCGATTTAACCGTACTTGATTTACCTGATGGCAAAGCAACCACTTCATCACCTACGCTAATTTGCCCCGCAGAAATAGTACCGGCAAAACCACGGAAATCCAAATTAGGACGATTCACGTATTGCACAGGCAAGCGAAATGGCTTATCAAGTGTGCCATCAGAGGTATCAACCGCTTCTAGGCATTCTAATAATGTACGCCCATTAAACCAAGGTGTACGTATTGAACGATCAACGACGTTATCACCAAGCAATGCCGACAACGGGGTAAATTCGATGGTAATGTCATTTAGTTTTTCAGTAAAACCTAAATACTCTTCTTTGATCTGTTCAAAACGCTGTTCAGAAAAATCAACCAGATCCATTTTATTAATGGCAACAACAAAATGTTTAATACCCAGTAACGATGCAATATACGAGTGACGTTTAGTTTGGGTTAATACCCCTTTACGCGCATCAATTAAGATAACGGCAAGATCACAAGTTGAGGCACCCGTTGCCATATTACGGGTATATTCTTCATGTCCCGGCGTATCCGCAATAATAAACTTACGCGTTGCGGTCGAGAAATAACGATACGCCACATCAATGGTAATACCCTGCTCACGTTCAGCCGCAAGACCATCCACTAATAAGGCTAAATCAATTGCTTCACCCGTGGTACCTGATTTTTGGCTATCCACATGCAACGCCGCTAATTGATCTTCATAGATCTGATGCGAGTCATGTAATAAACGACCAATAAGGCTACTCTTACCATCATCAACACTGCCACAGGTTAAAAAACGTAATAAGCTTTTATGCTGCTGCTGGTGTAAGTAGGTCTCGATATCTGTTTGTGCTAATTCATTTGCTATTTGACTATTCATCTACCCTGCTCCTACCTAGAAATAACCTTGACGTTTCTTCTGCTCCATTGAAGCCGAAGAATCATGGTCAATCATACGTCCTTGTCGTTCACTGCTGGTCGCCAGCAACATCTCTTCAATAATTTCAGGCAATGTTAATGCTGTCGATTCCACAGCACCTGTTAATGGGTAACAACCGAGCGTTCTAAAACGCACCATTTTCTCTTCGATTTTTTCGCCATCTTGTAACTTCATACGATCATCATCAACCATGATCAGCGCGCCATCACGCTCGACAACTGGACGCTTTGCCGCAAGATAAAGTGGTACTATTTCAATTTGTTCTTGATAGATATATTGCCAAATATCCAATTCAGTCCAATTTGATAATGGGAATACACGGATGCTCTCGCCTTTATTTACTTGGCCGTTGTAAGTGCGCCATAATTCCGGACGTTGGTTTTTTGGATCCCAGCGGTGATTCTTATCGCGGAATGAATAGACACGTTCTTTAGCACGTGATTTCTCTTCATCACGACGTGCGCCACCAAAAGCAGCATCAAAACCGTATTTATCCAGCGCCTGTTTCAAACCTTGGGTTTTCATAATATCGGTATGCTTTGAGCTGCCATGTTCAAATGGACTACAGCCCATAGCAAGCCCCTCCGGATTTTGATGAACTAACAGATCAAAACCGTATTTCTCAACTGCCTTGTCGCGAAACTCAATCATTTCGCGAAACTTCCAGTTAGTATCAACATGCAATAATGGAAACGGGATCTTACCTGGGTAAAAAGCCTTACGTGCCAGGTGTAGCATCACTGATGAGTCTTTACCGATTGAATACATCATTACCGGATTATCAAACTCTGCAGCTACTTCCCTGATTATGTGGATACTTTCAGCTTCCAGCTGTTTAAGGTGGGTCAACCTCTGTTGATTCATCTTCTACTCCATCAGACCAAATTGGATAATTTCATATCGTTTGGATCAATATAGCCCCTTTACTTATAACCGCCAAAGAACATAAACTGATTCTTAATAACTTTTAGATATATAGAGATGGCAAATATAGATTATGGAATACTAAATGACATTACTGCTTAAGTTAAATTAGAAACTAAAACAGTAGGTTATATTGTTCACTGTCATTATCGCCAGCAAGGCCGACATATAAACCAATTAAACGAATACTACGTTGTTCTTGCTTTGTCAGTGCTTGTGAAAATAAATCAGTAAAAAGGTGTTCATCAAGTGTAGTAATACTTTGCTCTTTACTAGTAAGGGTAAAATCATTGAACTTCAGCTTCACGCCCTGCTTGGTGATACGCATATTTGGCGATGCTTTTTGCAAGCGTTGTAGTAAAGTTTGATATAACTGAGGAAAAAGTGCCATGCATTGTGCTAGCGTAACAATATCTTCAGGCAAGGTGATCTCAACACCTACCGATTTACGATGACGTTCGTTACAAACAGGACGATCATCAATGCCCTGACATCGCTCTAACAAACTGTGTCCGAGTTTACCAAAGTTATCAATAATATCTTCAGCCGGAAATTTAAGCACATCAGCACAGGTATACAGGCCTACACGATTAAGTTTTTGCCAAGTCACTTTTCCCACCCCAGGGATCTTATTTAAGGGTAAATCAGCAACGAAGGATTTAACTTGTGATGGGGTGATAACAAACAGGCCATTAGGTTTATTAATATCGGATGCAACTTTAGCCAAAAACTTAACCGGTGCAACCCCCGCTGACGCAGTGAGTGCTAACTCAGATTCAATGCTTTGGCGAATGTCTTCAGCGATTAACGTCGCACTACCCGAAAATAGCTTACAGTTGGTAACGTCTAAATAAGCTTCATCTAATGATAACGGCTCTATCAAGTCGGTATAACGAGAAAAAATTTCTTGGATCTGAGCAGATACTTCTTTGTATACCTGCATACGTGACGGTACTAATGTTAAATCAGGACAGAGCTGCATAGCCTTATAAGAAGACATGGCAGAACGCACACCATATTGACGAGCGATATAGTTGCAGGTTGCGATCACGCCGCGACGGTCACTCATGCCACCAATCGCAATAGGGATATCTTTATAAGCAGGATTATCCCGTATTTCGACATTCGCGAAATAGGCATCCATGTCGATATGAATTATTTTTTTTGTCATAAAAAACTGAAAAACCACAAATAAAACATTTTACTCTACATCAAAAATTGTCAATGCAGATTCACTCTTTACAAAAAATCTAATTAACCAATAAAATATTATACACAACTTTGTTTGCTTTACTCAAAAAGAAATCTTCTACATTATTGCACCACCAATACAAATTAAATATTGCAACAATATAGTTGAACAACGTCATCGAAGAGTGAAGAAAATGCGGTCGGCGTTGGGTTAGAAGTCATTTAATGGTGCTAAAGCAGCACTCGCCGACGTTAAGGTCTAGACGATGTTAAAACTTAATCAAATTGAAAATAACAATAATTTACAACTGCATGAATTGTTTTATAGTTTCGCAGGATAATGCTATCTGAAAAATAGTTCCGTCACGAATTTTTAATATTTGTGACAGAACTATTTAAAGACATTTTACTCTTACGTATTTGTTTAACTAATCTAAAATTAAGACATTTTTTTTAGTTCGTTAACGATCATTTGAGTGATCGCGTCGACATTTATTGATTCTTTTTTAGATGTTACGTCAGCACTATGGATAGGAGAATTGCTACCATAAGACAATTCACCAGTATCATAAGCAATACGACGAATATCAAACAAGTGCTTTGGTGTTACATTGTCAGAAGTCGAACTCCCACCCACTGCGCCACAACCCAAGGTAAACGATGGGAATAAGTTAGTCGACAAACCAACAGCGCCGTGAGTAGAAGGCGTATTAACCAGCATACGTGACACTGGTTTTTTCAAACCAAACGCACAGATAACCGCTTCATCTTTAGAGTGGATAGCCAGTGAGTGGCCTACACCACCATTGTGCAATAGTTTAATCGACAGTTCACACGCTTCATTCCAATCTTCTACTGTGTAGTATCCGATTAGCGCTGTTAGTTTTTCTTTCGAGAATGGGTATGCACGACCAACGCCTGGCTCTGCTCCGATAAGCAGTCTGGTGCCCGATGGAACTGTGATACCGGCCAAATCAGCAATATACAGAGCATCTTTCCCTACAATAGCTGGGTTCATTGCACCATTAGGGCGTTCCATGACTTTCTTAACTTTTTCAAGGCATTCACCTTGAAGGAAATAACCACCCTGTGCTTTCAGCGTAGCTCTAACCTGCGCATCGATAATATTATCGGTAATAATAGCTTGCTCAGAGGCACAAATCGTACCATTGTCAAACGTCTTACTCGCGAGTATTTTCGTGACCGCATCTTCGATATCCGCGGTGCGCTCAATATAGACTGGCACATTGCCTGCGCCTACACCCAGCGCAGGCGTACCCGAACTATATGCAGCTTTAACCATACCGGGACCACCTGTTGCCAGAATAAGATCCACTTTGCGCATCAACTCGCCACTACCTTCAATTGTTGGAATGCTCATAACACTCACCATGTCTGGACTTGCACCACATGCATGAAGTGTGTCACGGATAAGTGAGACTGTTTTCCCAATACATTTACTCGCACTCGGGTGCGGAGTAAATACGATAGCATTACCCGATTTCAACGAAATAAGAGACTTGTAAATCGTCGTAGACGTTGGGTTTGTCGACGGAACAATACCCGCAATAACGCCGATAGGTACGGCAACTTCGATTATTTTTTTAGATAAATCGTTATTCAAAATACCGATCGTTTTCATGTCTTTGATGGCAGTGTACAGTTTTTCACTCGCCAATAAGTTCTTGCTGATTTTATCTTCTACTTTACCAAAACCCGTTTCTTCTACTGCTAGGCGAGCAAGCTCTGTAGCCTGTTTTGCAGCAGCGTCAGCAATGGTTTTAACAATAGCGTCTACACGCTCTTGACCTAGCTGAGAAAACTGACTTTGCGCTGTGCGAGCAGAGCTAACTAAAGCTCTCGCTTCTTGAATTGATAATAGATCTTTATCTACCATTATTTAGACCCCATAATTATGATGCGTTAAAATTAGTATTTCGTTTAAACATACTAATTCTATTGTTCCAGGATTTATTTCTGGATTAGATTAGCTTACCCCTTAAGGGTAAGGTCAATGATATTATCTAAATAATGATAGGTATGACTACAGCAAGGTGATGGTGATATGAACCCGATTTTTCTGGCACGGTTTAACCACATAACAGGTGCTGTTATTCATTGCTGTAAATACACTATTTACTCGATATTCTATTCGTTACGATCAACACCGTGATGTTACGGGTATCATAACTTCCGTTACAAATTTATCGCTATCTTGAGTAGTCCAATAATCTATAACGTATCTCTCATAGCATTCATCTGTGAGTAAATAGTTATTTAATTTCGCCCAAACTTTTATTTTTTCATAGGTCTGATTAATCGTAGAATGGTTACCGATGTGGTAACACCGAGCCATAGGCTGGGCACCAACAAAAATAGTTTTTTCTGGTGGACAAGGAAGGATTGTTTTTTGCAAAATACAACAATTTTCAGAGCCAAGAACACG
>NZ_JASJHF010000251.1:0-23052 GCF_033791185.1 Moritella sp.
GTCGACGGTGGCATGGTGAATAATTTACCGGTGTCGGTATTACAAGACATGGGCGCAGATATAATTATCGCGGTTGATATTGGCTCACAACTTTATAGCCAAGAAGAGATCACCAGTGCCTTCCTTATCTTCGATCAGCTATCAAGTTCAATGACGCGTACCAGTGCCAACGAGCAGATTCTGAAATTATCGGAACGCGATATTCTACTGAGTCCTGATATTGATGGTATCGGCACTGCTGATTTTGATTTAATGCCTGATGCGGTAGATAGAGGTGAAAAAGCGGCGGGTTATGCCAGTGCTAAATTAACCGCGTTATCATTATCAGATGCGGACTATGCATTATACCAACAGCAAAAAGCACTTAAAAAGCAACAGTTGGCACAAATCGATGTCATCCAAATCAGCAATATTAATATTAATACCGATACCCGTTTAAGCCCAAAAGTGATCGAGAAAAAATTAAATATCAAAAGTGGTGATAAGATATCGGTCGCAGAGTTAGAACAAAAAATTGACGAACTTTATGCATTAAATTTGTTTCAAAAAATAGATTACAGCATCACGGATAAAGATGGCAAACATGAATTACTCGTTAATGTGGTAGAGAAAAGCTGGGGACCGGGTTATGTTGATTTTAAATTTAACATTCAGCAGTCAACCACCAGTGATGATCGCCAGCAAATCGGTTTGCAATACATATTGAGTGATTTAAATCGCCTCGGAGGGGAATGGCGTACTGAATTCGTGTATGGCACTGATTCAAACATCAGTACCGAGTTTTATTCACCGATTGATTATAACCAAAACTTTTTCTTAAGAACGGGAATACGTTTAGAAAATTACGAAAGTAAGCTTTACGTCAGTACCATCAGCAATCCTGAGTTAGATCCACTTGGTGCTGTGTTTAACTATTTTCCGCTTAGTACTGAGCAATTGAGCGTCTATGCTGAATTAGGTGTTATCCCGTTTGACTGGGCGCAGATTGCGCTGGGTAGTTATTATCAATCGGGTACCGCTGAAGTTATTGGTACAAGCATAAGTAGCGATTTTGATAGCCAAGGCTGGTATTTAAAAACCCGCTTAGATTCCTTTGATAATATTTCTTTTCCAACCAAAGGTTTCAAGCTTGATTCGGATGTTTATATTGATACCGGCGATTATTTAAATAGTAACGAAAACAATGTTTTTTTCAGCTTAGACTGGCGTAATGCAGTGTCTTTTGACCGTTCAACCTTCGAGTTTAAAGCCTCGATGGCGAGTTATGATGGCCCCGCTATTTCACCGACATTTGAAGTGGGGCTTGGTGGTTTCCAAAATCTGTCAGGATATGGCATTAACGAGATCACCGGTAATTACAAAGGACTGGTGGCGTTAATTTATCGTCACCGTCTATTGGATAACAATTTCGGCGCCTTCTCATTACCACTTTATTTGGGCGCTTCAATTGAACAAGGCAATGTTTGGAATGATAAAGATGAGATAAGCTTTGAGTCGACGATGTCGGCGGGTAGTGTATTTATAGCTTTAGACACGGGAATAGGACCAGTGATGGTGTCTTATGGTTATGCCGAAGGTGGTCACTCTTCTGGCTATCTGTTTATTGGTAATAATTTCTAGATATGTCGGAGAAACATTCATGTAAGTTAACTATGCTTTTTTCACCATAAGTTTGATGAATGTTGAGTATTTATGTAAAAAGCCTGATGCACATGCTGCTTTAATTTTAATTTTAAGTTAAAAATGTTATATTTGTGGACACTCTGCAAGAGGCCTTAACGTTGTTGTTGTCGAATTCACATAAATGACTGTTGAACGGACATTATAAATTATAGCTTAAGGTTAAATATAACAAGGATGTCCACCATGGGTGGCATAAACTAAGAGGAATGAGTTGTGCTAAAAGCTTATCGTAAACATGTTGAAGAACGTGCCGCGGATGGGGTTGTACCTAAACCTCTTGATGCTGAGCAAGTTGCTGGCCTAGTTGAATTGGTCAAATCCCCAATTGCTGGCGAAGAAGAATTTATTTTAGATCTTTTAACCAATCGAGTACCACCAGGTGTGGATGAAGCTGCTTATGTAAAAGCAGGTTTTTTAACCGCGATTGTTAAGGGTGACGCGACATCACCGATCTTATCTGCAGAGCGTGCTACTGAATTATTAGGCACTATGCAAGGTGGTTACAACATCGAAACATTAGTTGAATTACTCGATGTTGATGCGCTTGCGCCAATTGCTGCAAAAGGCCTATCACACACACTACTAATGTTTGATGCTTTCTATACGGTTGAAGAAAAAGCCAAAGCAGGTAACAAGTTCGCACAGCAAGTAATGCAATCTTGGGCTGATGCGGAATGGTTCTTAGCTAAACCTGAAGTTGCTGAAAAAATCACAGTTACTGTGTTTAAAGTACCTGGCGAAACCAATACCGATGACTTATCACCTGCACCAGATGCATGGTCTCGTCCAGATATCCCATTGCATGCACTTGCAATGCTTAAAAATGAGCGTGAAGGTGTTTCTGCTACACCACTACAAGCTATTGAAGAACTAAAACAAAAAGGTCACCCCGTGGCTTACGTTGGTGATGTTGTTGGTACGGGTTCTTCGCGTAAATCAGCAACTAACTCAGTGTTATGGTGTATGGGTGATGATATCCCATTCGTGCCTAACAAACGTGGCGGCGGTGTTTGTATCGGTTCTAAAATCGCGCCAATCTTCTTCAATACCATGGAAGATTCAGGTGCACTACCATTAGAGTTTGATGTAAGTGACTTAAGCACTGGCGACGTTATTGATATCTACCCTTACCAAGGTGTGGTTAAAGCTAACGATACTGGCGCTGCAATTACAGAATTTAAAATTAAAACAGATGTAATTCTTGATGAAGTTCGTGCTGGTGGTCGTATTCCACTGATCATTGGTCGTGGTTTAACATCGCGCGCTCGTGCTTCGCTAGGCTTGGATGATTCAACAGAATTCCGTCTACCAAAAAATGTTGCAGAATCGACTAAAGGTTACTCTTTAGCGCAGAAGATGGTTGGTAAAGCATGTGGTGTAACGGGCGTTCGTCCTAACCAATATTGCGAACCTAAAATGACAACGGTTGGCTCTCAAGATACCACGGGTCCAATGACGCGTGATGAACTTAAAGATTTAGCCTGCCTTGGTTTCTCTGCAGATCTAGTTATGCAGTCTTTCTGTCATACCGCGGCTTATCCAAAACCAGTTGATGTACAAACTCACCATACACTGCCAGACTTTATTCGTAACCGTGCGGGTGTATCTTTACGTCCGGGTGATGGTGTCATTCACTCATGGTTAAACCGTATGTTATTACCAGATACTGTTGGTACTGGTGGTGATTCACATACACGTTTCCCATTAGGTATCTCTTTCCCTGCAGGATCTGGTCTAGTTGCATTTGCTGCAGCAACAGGTGTTATGCCACTTGATATGCCTGAATCTATCTTGGTACGCTTTAAAGGTGAATTACAACCGGGGATCACGCTACGTGATCTTGTTAATGCAATCCCTTACTACGCTATCCAGAAAGGTCTGTTAACAGTAGCTAAAGAAGGCAAAATCAATGCATTCTCGGGCCGCGTATTAGAGATTGAAGGTTTACCGGATCTTAAAGTTGAGCAAGCATTTGAATTATCTGATGCATCTGCAGAGCGTTCTGCTGCGGGTTGTTCAATCAAACTTAGCGAAGCACCAATCATTGAATATCTCGAGTCTAACATCGTGATGTTGAACTGGATGATTGCTGAAGGTTATGGCGATCCGAAAACGATTGCTCGCCGTGTAGCTGAAATGAAAGCGTGGATTGCTGATCCACAATTACTTGAAGCTGACGCTGACGCTGAATACGCAGAGATCATCGAAATTGATTTAGCTGACGTGAAAGAACCTATCTTAGCTTGTCCAAATGACCCTGATGACGTTAAATTATTAACGGACGTTGCTGGCGTAGCGATTGACGAAGTATTTGTTGGTTCATGTATGACGAACATAGGTCACTTCCGCGCTGCAGGTAAACTGCTGGAGAAATTCAACGGTTCACTACCAACACGTATGTGGGTAACACCACCAACGCGTATGGATGCGGCACAATTAAGTGATGAAGGTTATTATTCTATCTTTGGTAAAGCTGGCGCACGTACAGAAATGCCGGGTTGTTCACTGTGCATGGGTAACCAAGCACGCGTAGGTGATAACACTACTGTTGTCTCGACTTCAACACGTAACTTCCCGAACCGTTTAGGTACTGGTGCTAATGTTTACTTGAGTTCAGCTGAAGTTGCAGCAGTAGCGGCAATTAAAGGGCGTATCCCAACAGTTGCCGAGTACATGGAACTGGCTTCTGAACTTGATGCGACGGCTGCAGACACTTATCGTTACTTAAACTTCGATAAGATCGCTTCTTACATCGAGAAAGCCAACGAAGTTATTGTTCAAGAAGCGGTTTAATTAACAGCCGATACAGTGACGACTGTATCGTTAATTAGCTAACTCGAATAGAACAAAATAAGTGTATGAAACGGCTCCCTCGATAGGGAGCCGTTTTTGTTTCCGCTATTCTTTGCTACAATCCCTTCCCTTGAAAACCTATCAAGCTATTAGCCGATTAATAAGCGACTAATAAGCTATTAATAAACGATGAACCCCTTAACTAATAAGCAGGCATAACCGTGGATTTTGAATTTCGAAAAGATACCCTTACAGATACTTACCGCGTAATCATCTCAATGGAACAGACGGCTCTGGGTAATTGGATCCAAGGCACTTTAGGCACGGATAAAGCCACTATCGCATTGATTCAAGCTGAAATTGATTTATTAAAAGCCCGCCAAAAACAAGAGTATCGTTTAATCGGCGATGAGATGACATTAACTCTGACGCAAGAAGATGTCTGCGCGTGTATGAATTCAGAATTAATTGATTCGGGTGAAGAGTTGGATGACGACATGAACTTTTATGATGCAGAAACAGTGGCAGTATGCGGCTTGGAGGATTTTGAGATCATACTCCAAGCCTGGTTAGCGTTTTTTAGTCAGCGCTAGTTTTGTTTAGTACTGTTTAGTACCGTTTAGTCCCATTCTTCCGATGTGTAGCTAAAGGTTGGTAATGACCATTTCCAATAAATAGCACAGAGGCGTAATGTCACACCGACACTAAAGGCCACAATAAGGGTAATATTGTGGTCAATGCCAAAGCTTTCTAAACCAAGATAAAGCACGGCAACCAATAACGAAATCCCCGCGTAGATCTCTTTACAAAATACCACAGGTGTTCGATTACAAAGTAAGTCGCGTAATACCCCGCCACAAATACCCGTGATCATACCCGCCATAATAATCACTGTCGGGTGATAGCCGAGTTTCATCGCTACATTACAACCAATGATGGTAAATGCAATTAGGCCAAGCGCATCTAATACCAAGAATAAACGGCGTAAATGATTCATGTGTTTAGCAATTAAAATGGTAAATAAGCCTGCACATATGGTGATATAGACGTAGTGAGGATGCTGAGTCCAAGAAATTGGGAAATTACCCAATAATAAATCACGAACAGTACCGCCACCAAGCGCTGTAACAAACGCAATAACCGCCACGCCGAAGATGTCCATATTACGACGACCCGCCATCAATGCACCCGACATTGCTTCGGCAGTGATGGCAATTAAATAGATATAAGTTAGCATTATGTGCAAACCTTTAGATTAAAAATAGGTAAGTGATAAGTCCATTGAAAACGTGACTCGCTCCTTGTAAGGAGGCGATCCTATACATAAACACTTTTATGGTCAACAGAAACTAGTTCGAGAGTCAGGGTGAAAATATGCAATCAGGCTTATTGTAAAGGCAATATTGAAAAGCTAATCTGGGATAAAGTGGCCTTGGGTACTTACAAAGGTTATGTAATTAAGGTAGACTTCTGGATGGCTAATGTATTACTTAAGGATGGGAATAATGCCGATTAGAATTAAAGACGGGCTACCGGCTGCAGAAATATTAGGTAATGAGAATATTTTTGTGATGCTAGAGTCACGTGCAACCAAGCAAGAAATTAGACCGCTGCAGGTTGTTGTTCTTAACCTTATGCCGAAGAAGATTGAGACTGAAAATCAAATTTTACGGTTATTGTCGAATACGCCGCTGCAAGTAAATGTAGAGCTATTGCGGATTGATTATCGCGCCTCGAAAAACACCCCGCAAGAACATATTGATGAGTTTTATCACGACTTCGAACGTATTCGTCATCATAATTACGATGGTTTAATTATTACCGGTGCACCATTAGGGTTAGTCGGGCATGATGATGTGGCGTATTGGCCACAAATCGAAGAGATCATTCACTGGTCGAAAACCCACGTAGTATCAACCTTGTTCTTATGTTGGGCTGCGCAAGCTGCATTAAAAGTATTACATGGCATTGATAAGAAAGTCCACGAACAGAAGTTTTCGGGAGTATACCCACAACAAACATTCCACCACCATAATCCATTAGTACGTGGATTCGATGATGAATTCCCAGTGCCAATGTCACGCTATGCTAATTTTTCGAAAGAGATGTTCGCTGGTACCGATCTTAATATTTTAGCGGCCAATACTGAAACGGGCGTGTATTTAGCGGCATCAGAGGATTTCCGTCAGGTATTTGTAACGGGTCACCCAGAGTACAGTGCTGATACTTTACATCAGGAATATATGCGTGATGTTGCTGATGGCGTTGAAGCTGAAGTACCTGCGAATTATTATAAAGATGATAATGCTGAAAATGACCCTCTTGTTACTTGGCGCAGTCATGGTAATCTGCTTTATAGCAATTGGTTAAACTATTATGTTTATCAACAAACGCCATATGACTTAAATGATCTATAAATGCCGTTCGAGCAGCTATTCGTGTAGAAAATCGAGCTGATATTCGAATAGATAGATTAGTATCAAATAATATGACTCAGGATTGAGTCTGCAGTAAATTAAACGAGGGATCTTGTGGCTACTATAAAAAATCAACAGCAACTAGAACAGCAATTAAAAAAACGTATCATGCTTATCGATGGCGGCATGGGGACGATGATCCAAGATTATAAACTAGAAGAAGCTGATTACCGTGGTGAACGCTTTGCTGACTGGCATTGTGACGTCAAAGGTAATAATGATTTACTGGTATTAAGTAAACCACAGCTGATTGCTGATATTCATAAAGAATACCTCGACGCTGGTGCTGATATTCTTGAAACTAATACCTTCAATGCCACTACGATTGCCATGGCTGATTATGATATGGAATCATTATCAGCGGAAATAAACCGTGAAGCGGCGAGGATTGCCCGCCGGGTTGCTGATGAAAAAACTGCAGAAAACCCAGAACGTCCACGTTTTGTTGCTGGCGTATTAGGGCCAACAAACCGTACTTGTTCTATTTCTCCTGATGTAAACGATCCTGCATTCCGTAATACTTCATTCGATCTCATGGTTGAGGCGTATATCGAATCAACCAAAGCGTTAATTGAAGGTGGCTCAGATATTATTCTGATTGAAACTATCTTTGATACTTTGAATGCCAAAGCGGCAGTATTCGCAGTTAAGACTGTATACGAAGAACTCGGTTATGAATTACCTATCATGATTTCAGGTACCATCACCGATGCCTCAGGTCGTACATTAACAGGTCAAACAACAGAGGCATTCTATAACTCATTACGTCACGCAGAGCCGATCACGTTTGGCCTTAATTGCGCATTAGGACCAGATGAGTTACGCCAATATGTCGACGAACTTTCTCGTATTTCAGAAAGCTATGTGACTGCGCATCCTAATGCCGGTTTACCCAATGCCTTTGGTGAATATGATTTAAGCCCTGAAGACATGGCAGTGCATATTAAGGAATGGGCACAAGCGGGTTTCTTAAATATGGTGGGGGGTTGTTGTGGTACCACACCAGAGCACATTAAAGCCATGGCTGATGCGGTTGAAGGGGTTGCACCTCGCGCATTACCAGATATTGAAATTGCTTGTCGTTTAAGTGGTTTAGAGCCGTTAACGATCAACAAAGATAGCCTGTTTATTAACGTCGGTGAGCGAACTAACGTTACCGGCTCAGCACGTTTTAAACGTCTTATCAAAGAAGAAAATTACGACGAAGCACTGCACGTTGCCCAGCAACAGGTAGAGTCTGGCGCACAAATCATCGATATCAATATGGATGAAGGTATGCTGGACTCGTTGCATTGTATGCAGCGATTCTTAAATCTGGTGGCGTCAGAACCGGAAATTTCGAAAGTGCCAATTATGGTCGATTCATCGAAATGGGAAATTCTTGAAGCCGGTCTGAAATGCGTTCAAGGTAAAGCCATTGTTAACTCTATTTCATTGAAAGAGGGTGAGGACAATTTCCGCCATCAAGCGAAGTTGATACGTCGTTATGGCGCAGCTATGATAGTGATGGCCTTTGATGAAGATGGTCAAGCGGATACCCAAGCACGTAAATTCGATATTTGTAAACGCTCTTACGATATTCTGGTGCATGAAATGAAGTTTCCACCGGAAGACATTATTTTTGACCCCAATATCTTTGCTGTGGCGACCGGTATTGAAGAACATAATAATTATGCGGTTGACTTTATCGAAGCCGTGAAAGACATTAAACGTGAATTGCCGCATGCCATGATCTCGGGCGGTGTATCTAACGTATCGTTCTCGTTCCGTGGTAACAACCCATTACGTGAAGCTATCCATGCTGTGTTCTTGTACTACTGTATCAAGGAAGGCATGGATATGGGGATTGTTAATGCTGGGCAGTTAGCGATTTATGATGACCTGCCAAAAGAATTATTAGACCGCGTTGAAGACGTTATTCTTAACCGTACGCCTGAAGGTACAGAAGCACTGTTAGAGATAGCTGAAAAATACCGAGATTCCGGTGTTGAAGTGGTGGCTGAAACCCAGGAATGGCGCAGCTTTGATGTTAATAAACGTTTAGAACATGCGTTGATCAAAGGTATTACCGAATTTATTGAAGAAGATACTGAAGAGGCGCGTCAGCAAGCCACGTTGCCATTAGAAGTGATTGAAGGCCCGCTCATGGACGGTATGAATACCGTTGGTGATTTATTCGGTGCCGGTAAAATGTTCCTACCACAGGTGGTTAAATCAGCCCGAGTCATGAAACGTGCAGTGGCTTACTTAAACCCTTATATTGAAGCTGCAAAGCAGAAAGGCTCGACCAACGGTAAGGTATTATTAGCCACAGTAAAAGGTGATGTTCACGATATTGGTAAAAATATCGTAGGTGTGGTTTTACAGTGTAATAACTACGAGATCGTCGATATGGGGGTGATGGTATCTTGCGATGATATCCTCAAAACCGCGATTGCCGAAAATTGCGATATTATTGGCTTATCGGGTCTGATTACTCCATCACTGGATGAAATGGTCCACGTTGCCAAAGAATGTCAGCGTAAAGGTTTTAAACTGCCGATCTTAATTGGTGGCGCGACGACATCGAAAGCCCATACCGCGGTTAAGATTGAGCAAAATTATGATGAGCCGGTTATTTATGTGGCGAATGCATCCCGAGCGGTAGGTGTGGTCGCGGCATTATTATCAGAAACCAAGAAACCTGAGCTTGCAGCAAGAATGGCGAAAGAATACGCAGTTGCCCGTGAACAGCATGCACGCAAGCGTCCACGTAGTGCGCCGGTCACATTAGATGCCGCACGTGCCAATAAAGCACCGATTGATTGGGTTAACTATACACCGCCAGTACCGAAAACATTGGGTGTGCAGAAGTTTATCAATTATTCGATTAAAGAGTTACGTCAGTATATCGATTGGACGCCATTCTTCATGACATGGACGCTGGCGGGTAAATACCCACGTATTCTGACCGATGAAGTCGTAGGTGAGCAAGCGACAAGCTTATTTAATGATGCCAACGCCATGCTTGATCGTCTTGAAGAGTCAAATGAAGTGGGGGCTAATGGTGTGATTGGGTTATTTCCTGCCAACACCGTGAATGACGATACGATTGAAGTGTATACCGATGAAACCCGCACGCAGGTATTAACCAAACTTGAGCACTTACGTCAGCAGACCAAGAAAAAACCTGGGCAATATAATAATTGTTTAGCTGATTTTGTGGCACCGAAAGCGTCGGGTAAATTTGACTACATTGGTGCATTTGCCGTGACGGGTGGTATTGGTGAAGATGATATGGCGAATTACTTCAAAGGTATTGAAGATGATTACCACGCTATTTTGGTTCAATCTGTGTGTGATCGACTAGCTGAAGCAATGGCTGAACGTCTGCATGAATTAGTACGTAAACAAGAGTGGGGTTTTACGCCAACAGAAGAGTGGAATAACGATGATCTGATCCGTGAAAAATACCAAGGTATTCGCCCGGCACCAGGTTATGCGGCCTGCCCAGAGCATACCGAGAAAGGCACGATTTGGGAGTTATTAGACCCAGATAGTATCGGTATGAAACTGACATCTTCTTACGCTATGTGGCCGGGTGCGGCAGTATCAGGTTGGATATTCTCACACCCTGAATCGCGTTATTTTGCGGTGGCATCTATTCAAGAAGACCAAGTGAAAGATTATGCCGAACGTAAAAATATGACGCTTGAAGAAGCCGAGCGTTGGTTAGGGCCTAACTTGGGTTATGCGCCGGAGTAATCGTTTCTAACGCCGTATTTATTAAAAATGCCCGTATAGCTATTCGCTATACGGGCATTTCTATATCTAGCTTATTTTACGTAAAATAAAGTGATTAACTCGTTTGTAATAACGGTTTTTTAGTCCGTGTAAATAAGGCTTTCTTACGCTGGGTTAATACATTACCGAGTATCACCAATACCAGCCCGAGCGTTGAATATAACGTCCAATGATAATCTTCAAATACCGCCGATACACTTAATGCCACAATCGGGGTGATAACTAAAATATAGGCTGCATTACTGGCGCCGAGTCGGTCGACTAAAATTAAATAACAGGTAAAACCGAGTACTGATGCCGGAATAGCCAGATACAATAAACTACCTATGTATTGCGTAGTGAAGGTAAATTCAAACGAAATTCCGCGGATGAAAATAATCAATAATAGCGCAACACAACCATAAACCATGGCATAGCTGGTGGCGGTAAAAGGTTGAATATTATTTCTGGTGTTACGGATACTCAACATATTACCCATCGAGAAACACCAAGTACCAAGCAAGGCAAATAGCAGTCCGTATAAGGTATCTTGTGACCAATCAGTTGGTAATAAATCACCGGCAAACAGCAAGCTGATACCTGCAAGTCCCAACGTAGCCCCTAACCAGAAATTAGCGTTGGTTTCTGTTTGGTAAAATAGCTTGCTGTGAAAGGCATTGAATACCGGCGCGGTTGCCATAAATACCGCCACTAAACCACTGGGAATGTATAAAGTTGCGCTGTAAAAGGCTAAAAAATTACAGCAGAATAAACACACGCCTTGCAGTGCTAAAAAAGCATGGTCTTGGCGTTTTACCTGTTGTAGCTTGCCCCACAGTTTACCGACAATAAACATAATAATCGCAGCAATCGCAAAGCGGTAAAAAATTGATACTTCCATTGGTACATCACCGTGTTGCCACTTGATTGATATCCACGAAAATCCCCAAATAAATATCATTGAAACATAGAGTATTGCTGACATAGCGGATCCTTAATAAAGACGGTAATCAATTAAGTTAGATTATGAGGCCGTTGTGAGCTTGGAAATATCACGATGTCGGTAAAACTAACACAATATTGCGGTTTAATGCTTACCTTGCTCACGGCAACGGTTGAGCAATCTGCCATTAATGGTAATATTTTGTTATGCCTTTAATAAAACCACTCATGGATGTAGGGCTCGATATTACCTCGTCTCTACTGGAACCGAGTGAAATCAGCTTTGAACAATCAACCAGTAAGATCTGTTTACGACAAGCGTCATTAACGGATGCGTTGTCATGGGCGCATTATCAGAATGAACATGACCGTTTGTTTTATGTGAATGAAAAACAGCATACCTTGAGTTTGTACATGTCCGGTGGTTATGAAACCCACCGGACCGATGTTCACTCAGGCTTTGGCGCGCCAGGTAAATTTTGTTTAATGCCCAAAGGTTCTGAGAGTCATTGGCAACTGGGGCAAACCCAGCAATTCATGCATTTATATTTCACTGATGATTACCTTAAACAATTAGCGCTGAAGGTATTTGATATTGACCCGCGCATGTTGAAACTGCCGGAGTTGACTTTCACCAACGATGCTGCCACTGAAGCCTTGTTCCGTTATTGTATGGCAACCAGTGATTGGCGCAGTGGTTATGATCACCTCGCCATGGAACAGGTGACCAATACCATCTTAGTATCGATGCTGCAGAATATGGGCGTGACTAAACTTACCTCGCCAGTGAAAGGTGGCTTATCCCCCAAGGTAGCGGCATTGGTCTGTGATTACATGCAAGCTAATTTTCATCGTCAGGTCTATCTTGCCGAACTGGCTGAATTAGCACAATTGAGTGAATATCATTTTTGTCGGATGTTCAAACAAAGCATGGCACAAACACCGCAAGCGTATTTACTGGTGACTAGAATTGAGCAGGTGAAGTTACGGCTAGTAAATAAACGGGCAAGCATGGCGGATATCGCCCTGCAATGTGGCTTTGCGAACCAAAGCCACATGGGGCGCTACTTTAAAAAACTGGTGGGTATCTCTCCGCGCCAATACCGCAATTTAAGCGGCAGTTAATAGCTATTTGATTAATGCTGCCGATGCGCCTGCTGCGACAAATATACTGCCTACGGTTTTATCAAAACGGATCTTATTACGGGCACTGGTTAATACCGGTTTAATGACATGCGAAGTGCTGCCGTAAAGTAACTTACAAATCAAATCTACCACGATCCAAGTACTGACTATCACTACCAGTTGCTGAAATAAATCGGCTTGTGGATTTAAAAACTGTGGTAAAAAGGCGATGAAAAACAAAATGTCTTTGGGGTTTGATGCGCCTAATAAAAACGCTTTGCTAAACATGGCTTTGGCATTTGGTTTGTTGACTGCTGTAGAGATGACGATGCTATCGCCACGACTGGCATTACGCCATGTGCTGATACCTAAATACACCAAGTAAAGCGCACCGAGAGTTTTGATCACTGCGAACAAACTTTCCGAGGCGATAATTAACGCCCCCAATCCAGTGGCTGAGGCAATTAAATATAATGATGACGCTAATACGCCGCCGGCAAAGGCGGGTGCGGTTTGCTTAATACCATAAGAGATAGAGTTGGTTATCATGTAAATTGACAGTGGCCCCGGAATTAAGATCACCACAAAAATAGTCGAAACAAAAAGTAACCAAGTATCTAACGTCATTGTTATTATTCTCCAATATAGGCTAGCTGTCACACCGTTAAGTAGGCGATATCGCTGGGTATTAAATTGCGGGACTCGCAGGAAGGTATTCGAGGTGTTATAGGTATAAATGATACGCCTAACAGAACTAATCATATAGCCATAATAGCGAATGCTCAACTGATTTAAGCACTCGCTTTTTATTCTTTAGTCTACGGATGTAAACAGGGATTATTCAGTAGTTGTGTTTACGATAGCTTTGCGCTGATACAATTCAAAACAAACTTGTCCGGCTTGTTTGTCTTTTAAGATAGTCCAATTCGCAGGTAATTTAACTTGGTTAAGTTCTTTTTCGCGCTCGATATAAATCACCGCATCAGCACTTAACCAGTTGTATTGTTCCAGTTTGGCACAGCAATCTTCTAATAAATCTTGGCGGAAAGGTGGGTCGATAAACACCATATCATAAGTTTGTGCAGGCACTTTGGTTAATAATTTTAACGTATCACCGCGTACTAACTGGGCATTATCAGCTTTTAACAAATCAATGTTTTGTTGTAATTGTGCTGCCGCGCCAGTGTCTTTTTCAAATAATAGCCCTGAGTCAGCATAACGAGATAAGGCTTCAAAGATTAAACCGCCGCTACCAGCAAATAGATCCAAGCAATGACTGCCGCGTACATAAGGGGATAACCAATTAAATACGGTTTCTTTGATTCTATCGGTTGTCGGGCGTAGACCAATAACATCCTTGACGGGGAGTTTGCGACCGCGCCATTGACCACTGATGATCCGAATATGTCCAGAAGGACGTTGATTTTGTTGTTTTGTGCTAGATTTTGCCATAGTAATTCTTTGTCTGGACAGAAAGGTGATAATATAATCACCATATTGATATTGGGTCATTGTAGCAGTTCAAGACTGGCGAAAGTAAGGTTTTCTAAAAATGGCAAAAAAAAGCATGAAGAATTGGTTTGGTTTAGGTAAAAAAGCAACAAGCAATACGGATGAAGACAAAGTTAATCCGGCATTATTAGTGTCGAGTGATGATGAAACGGCAGAAGAAAAAGCCATTCGTCGCGCTGCTGACTTACAACTTATTGCTGATTTCGAAAACAACAGCGCTGCTAGTGAAACAAACATTATCGCGCCAGAGCCTGTTGTAATAGTGCCTGAGGTTGTTGTAACAGAACCTGAGATTGTCGCTGCAACACCAGCCGCAGACGCTGTTAGCACTAATGCTAATGCAGAAATTAAGACAGACACTACTGCTGATGTCGTGATCGCAGACGCTGCCATAGAAAGTGTGAACGAAGATGATAAATCACTCGTTGCAGAAACTGAGTCGGTTAGCGATGAATCTGCTGATGAACCAGCCGACAAAGAGAAATTTTTTACCCGTTTGAAGCGTGGTTTATCACGGACCAAAGGTAATATCGGTAGTGGCTTTAAAACCCTGTTCCGCGGTAAACATATCGATGATGAGTTATTTGAAGAACTTGAAGAGCAGTTATTAATTGCTGACCTTGGGGTGGCCACAACAACCCGTATTATTGATAATTTAACCCAGCAAGCATCACGTAAAGAATTAAAAGATGCCGAAGCATTATACGACATCTTGAAAAAAGACATGGCGGAATTACTGCACAAGGTAGATGAACCACTGGTCATTGATAGTAACAACAAACCACACGTGATCTTAATGGTTGGCGTAAACGGAGTGGGTAAAACCACAACGATCGGTAAAATGGCGAAGAAATTCCAAGCTGAAGGTCAATCAGTGATGCTCGCCGCAGGTGATACATTCCGTGCTGCTGCGGTTGAACAATTACAAGTATGGGGTGAGCGTAATGATATCCCTGTGGTAGCACAGCACACTGGCGCAGATAGTGCCTCGGTACTGTTTGATGCGATGCAATCGGCAACAGCCAAAGATGTTGACGTACTGATTGCCGATACCGCTGGTCGCTTACAAAATAAAGCCCACTTAATGGAAGAATTGAAGAAAGTGGTACGGGTAATGCGAAAGCACGATGCTACTGCTCCGCACGAAATTATGTTAACGATTGATGCGGGTACCGGTCAAAATGCATTAAGCCAAGCGGAACTATTTAAGGATGCTGTTGGTCTTACCGGTATTGCTTTAACTAAATTAGATGGTACTGCTAAAGGTGGTGTTATCTTTGCTGTGGCGGATAAATTTGAGATCCCAATTCGTTTTATTGGTATTGGTGAGGGTATTGATGATTTACGTACCTTCAACTCAGAAGAGTTTATTGAAGCGCTATTTAGTAACGAAGAGTTTAAATAACACATTAATATGTTTACTCAAATACTCATCGTTAATACGATGAGTATTTGTTTTTATGACTCTATATTTTATACGAGAACACACCAAGGACGCCGTCATCATGATCCGGTTTGATAATGTATCTAAAGTTTATCCTGGCAGTCTTAGCGCGCTACAGAAAGTTAACTTTCATCTTGAAAAAGGTGAAATGGCTTTTTTAACGGGACCATCTGGCGCCGGTAAAAGTACCTTATTAAAACTAATCAGTATGTTAGAACGGCCAAGTGCTGGTGATGTTTTCCTTAATGGCCGTAATGTTAGCAAAGTAAGTAAAACCGACATTCCATTTCTTCGCCGTGATATTGGCATTATCTTTCAAGATCATCGTTTGTTAGTTGAACGCACCATCTTTGATAACGTCGCTTTACCTTTGATTATTAAGGGTTACACCGCAAAACAAGTTAAAAATAGGGTGCTGGCGGCATTAGATAAAGTCGGTTTATACAATAAAGCCAAATGTTATCCGCCAATGCTTTCTGGCGGTGAACAACAACGCGTAGGTATTGCCCGTGCTATTATTTCTCGTCCGAAATTGTTATTGGCCGATGAACCAACCGGTAATTTAGACCCGCAGTTATCTATGGAGATCATTAAATTATTTGAAGAGTTTAATCGCACTGGCACCTCGGTATTGATTGCAACTCATGATTTGGGCTTGATTGCCAAACTGCGTTATCGCACCTTGCGTATCAAGCAAGGCGAGATGTGTAATGACGAGTTACAAGGGATTTAACATGAATAAGCAAACCAATAGTGCTGACGCCTCAATGATTAAACGTATTCAAATTCGCTTTCAGCAGCATATTCACCAAGCCATAGCCAGCTTGGCTGATGTATGGCGCACGCCAATTGCCTCATTGATGACCATGTTAGTCCTCGGTGTTAGCTTAGCTTTACCGAGTACCTTGTATGTGGTATTAAAAAATAGCCAAACAGTCAGTGCACAATGGACCAGTCCGACAGATATTAATCTATTCTTAAAAAAGGATTTACCTGAATCGCGTTATAAAAATCTATTGCAGCGTTTGAAGACCTACAAAGAGGTCGATGGTTTTGAATACATCTCCAAAGAACAAGGCATGGAAGAGTTTAAGCGTTCTTCTGGGTTAGTCTCGGCGCTAACATTGCTCGATCATAACCCCTTACCAGCAGTAGTCGTGGTTACGCCTAAACCTTATTATCGCACTTCTATCGCCGCGCAGGAATTGTTGGTTAAGTTAGAACGCGAGCCCGAAGTCCAGCAAGGTAAGTTGGATATTATGTGGTTAGCACGTCTTGAAGGTATTATTTCGATCTTTAGTGATGCAGTATTGGTCGTATCAGCACTATTATTAAGTTCTGTGCTATTAATTACTGGTAATACAATTCGCTTAAATATTTTATCCAATCGGGCTGAAATAGAAGTATTAAAATTGATTGGGGCGACGAATGCATTTGTCCAACGACCATTTTTATACACTGGTTTTTGGTATGGGGCTATCGGTGGTATTTTAGCTTGGTTAGTAACTCTATTTATGGTGTATTGGATGGAAGATACTGTGCTTAATCTTGCTCAACTGTATAACACTGAGTTTACTATTGAGGGGTTAGTATTTAGCGAGATCATCTTGTTGTTTAGCACGGCTATTGGTATGGGGTTGATCTCGGCGGCCATTTCGGTTAATTATTATATTGCTAAAATAGAACCGAGCTAGTTGTTCAGCAGTGGACATTGATACTCGTTTAATTTATACAATGCTGGCGCTGGTGAATATTAATTTCAGCGTTGCGCTGCCACCATAAGTGACATTAATGTATTCAAGACTATTACTTACATTTGCAATTATGTTTGCTGGGCTGTTAATCCCGCCACTTTTTGCTGTCTTGTCTGTCGACCAGCAATCGATGTTAGTTGAATTACCCAGTATACTATTTCTGCTAGTGATTGTACTAAGCCATTTCTTTAAGCAAGGCCGCAGTGGTTTTGCCGCATTATTAATGCTGGTGGCTTACAATCTCATCCAGCTGCGGTTACAAACGCCGCTTGCGATTGGCAGTACATTATTAGAATATTATTTCTTGGTACTGTTACTACCGGCGAACTTAGTCCTGCTTTTATTCTTACCTGAACGCGCACTTTTCTCCTTTAAAGCCCTTTCTTATCACGCTATTTTCATCTTTCAAGCGGCTGCTTATTATTGGTTTATTCAGCCTGAACAATTACCTTTGGTTACTCATTTATTGACAGCAATAGAGCCTTGGCTCTTGGCTCTCGGTGATGTATCGGTATTACCCAACATATTACTGGGTTTATTAATTTGTGCGGTGTTAACGGCGGCGATATTAATGCTGTTTAGAGATGTTGCTTCAGATCAAGCATTTCTCAGTGCATTACTGGCGTGTACTTTGACGGTGGTAGAGTTTGAGCAGCAGTGGATATCGGCCAGTATGTTTATGATGAGTGCCGTTGTATTACTGCTTTGCATATTGAAACGCAGCCATGAGCAAGCCTTTATTGATGAGCTCACTGGTATCCCTGGGCGTCGGGCATTAAATATCGATTTGGCACAGTTAACTGGCAAATTTAGTATTGCTATGCTGGATATTGATCGGTTTAAAAAATTCAATGATACCTATGGCCATGATATCGGCGATACAGTATTGAAGATGGTCGCTGTGCAATTAATCTTGGTGAAGGGCAGAGGCAAAGTATATCGCTACGGTGGTGAAGAATTTACTATCGTATTTAAAGGCAAGTCAGCAGCAGACTGTGTGGGTTATTTAGATGAGATACGGTTATTAATTGCTGATTATCCTTTTCAAATTCGTCAGCCTATCGAGCGACGAGAACTGCAGCTTGACGAGAGAAATAGTAAGAAGGGGGTTGATAAAACTGTTAATACGAAGAGCAAGGCCGACAGTTCGATTACCGAGGTTAATAAAACGGTGCAAGTGACGATCAGTATTGGGGTTGCGCAAGGACGCAGCTCAATGACCTGCCCAGAAGAAGTGATTAAAGCAGCCGACCAATTATTGTATAAAGCAAAAGAAGCCGGGCGAAATCAAGTGTGTGCTTAACCGGTAAAAGTGACCCTCACTTAACCTCATCCCTACTGATAAATATAACTGCCATCTTCACGTAAAGAAAACAGCACAGGTGTGTTATCGACATCTGTAATTCTAAGCTGTATTAACTTACCTGCCGTCGAAATATAAAATGACATAATTTGCCCCGGTTTGACTTGGGTTATGTATTGTTCTGGGGTGCGTATAGCGATTAAATCATGCAGTACAGCAGAGGGGATATCATACTGGCGGAAAATGCGGTAAACAGAATCGCCTTTGCGAATAACATGCGCATTCCACTGGCCATCAATATTTTCTGGGTCGAGTACTTTAATTTGTACCGCTGCAGGCGTACTGCTATTTGGACCCTGTTCTAGACCGGCTTTATTTGCTACATTTTGCGTGGGCGCAATAGTCAGTGCGATTGATTTGCGCTCACCGCTAACATGCTTATTGCTATTACTTTCATCTGTGCTTGGCATAATCATTAATACTATGATGATCAATGATAATATAGGTAATAACTTACGGTGCAGACTCGGCAGTGATTTAAATGCATGACGTAACGCTTTGACGTGTTTAGTTAATGATGGAAATAATAATTTAGTTTTTTCTATAAGAGAATATAATGCATTGCTCGCCATGATTAATTTCCTGTGTTTTTGTTTTTAATCGGATAGTGAGCTAATTAAAGTCGCCTTAGATAATAGCAATAATGGCGGGTTATAGTTGAAATAACTATCTATAACACGTCTAAACAATACCAATTGTTGTTATTATCTAAGATAATTTTATTGCGGGTTCATCATAGTATAAATGCTAAAAAATAGCATATGTTGTTTTCGCCTTTGATTATTAAATTTTATTCTATTCTAAATAACAGGAATCTTGATGACTGACGTTATTGATATGAGCTTAGACGGTGTCGAAGAGCAACCGCTTAGGGAATTTACCGAGCAAGCATATTTGAACTATTCCATGTATGTGATCATGGATCGTGCCTTGCCTCATATTGGTGACGGATTAAAGCCAGTGCAACGCCGAATTACCTATGCCATGTCCGAACTCGGTTTGCATGCGGGCGCGAAATATAAAAAATCAGCCCGTACTGTAGGTGATGTATTGGGTAAATATCATCCCCATGGTGATAGTGCGTGTTATGAAGCTATGGTATTAATGGCACAACCGTTTTCTTATCGTTATCCGTTGGTTGATGGTCAGGGGAACTGGGGTGCACCAGATGATCCAAAATCATTTGCGGCAATGCGTTATACCGAAGCTAAATTATCAAAATTCTCGGAAGTATTATTAAGTGAAGTTGGTTTAGGGACTGTAGATTGGTCTCCTAACTTTGATGGCACTATGAAAGAGCCACAATTATTACCAGCACGCTTACCACATATCTTATTAAATGGTGTGACAGGTATTGCGGTCGGTATGGCAACCGATATCCCTCCACATAACGTGCGCGAAATTACCAATGCCTGTTTACATCTGATTGATAAGCCAAAAGCTGAACTGTCGGAGTTAATGGCGTACGTAAAAGGTCCTGATTATCCGACCGAAGCAGAAATTATTACGCCAGAAAAAGATATCGCCAAAATTTATGAGACGGGTAAAGGCAGCATTAAAATGCGTGCGGTATTTAGCCTCGAAAGCGGTGATATCGTCATAAGCGCACTGCCACATCAAGTCTCTGGTGGTAAAATTCTAGAGCAAATCGCCGCGCAAATGCAGGCCAAGAAATTACCTATGGTGGCGGATTTACGTGATGAATCTGATCATGAAAATCCAACGCGCCTAGTTATTGTCCCTCGTTCTAACCGTATTGATATCGAGCAGTTAATGGCGCATTTATTTGCCAGTACTGATCTTGAGAAAAACTATCGCGTTAACTTGAATATGATTGGTCTAAATGACAAACCACAAGTTAAAGGTTTAAAGAAAATTTTATCAGAATGGTTAGAGTTCCGTAATGCGACAGTCAGACGTCGTCTGCAATTTCGTTTAGATAAAGTACTGGCGCGTTTACATACCCTCGATGGTTTATTGATTGCCTTTTTAAATATTGATGAAGTGATTGAGATAATTCGTCAATATGATGATCCAAAAACAGAATTAATTGCCCGTTTTGATTTATCGGTTAAACAAGCGGAAGCAGTACTTGAGCTAAAATTACGCCATTTAGCTAAATTAGAAGAAATGCGTATTCGTGGTGAACAAGGTGAATTAAATACCGAACGCCATAAACTAGAACAGTTATTAAGTTCCGATCGTCGTCTTGCTACTTTAGTGAAAAAAGAACTCATTATGGATGCAGAAAAGTTTGGTGATGAACGCCGTTCACCAATCATTGAGCGTAAAGAGGCGAAAGCGTTAACAGAAAAAGAATTAATGCCAAATGAAGCGGTGACCGTGGTGTTATCACAACAAGGCTGGGCACGTTGTGCTAAAGGTCATGATGTTGATGCCAAAGGACTCAGTTACAAAGCCAGCGATGATTATAAAGATGCTGCAGAAGGACGCAGTAATTGCCCTGCGGTATTTATTGATTCGAGCGGTCGTTCATTTGCATTGGATGCGCATACCTTGCCATCGGCACGTAGTCAGGGTGAACCTTTGACAACTCGCTTCACGCTAGCGCCAGGGCAAACCTTTACCCACGCGCTGATGGCGGATGATAATCAACAGTTCTTACTCAGCTCTGATGCCGGTTATGGTTTCATTGGTAAGTTTAGTGATATGGTTAGTCGTAATAAAAATGGTAAAGCGTTATTAACGTTACCTGCCGGTGGTCTTGTCGTTGAACCGAAGGCGGTCACTGATTTAACTTCGGATCATTGCTTAATTATTTCTAACGAAGGGCGGATGTTAATCTTCCCGCTATCGTCATTACCGTTACTGTCTAAGGGTAAGGGCAATAAATTAATGAATATTCCGTCAGCACGAGTGAAAAGCCGTGAGGAATTTGTGCAAATGCTGGCGATTGTTCCGGAAGGTAACTCGGTAACACTTTATGCTGGAAAACGAAAATTAACTTTAAAACCGGCTGATTTAGAACATTATAAAGGTGAGCGCGGCCGCCGTGGCTTCAAGCTTCCACGGGGTCTACAGCGTGTTGAGACCTTAGATGTCGTGGAAGAATAATTCAGCTAACGCTTGTACACTGAGTTTCTGCTAGGTATACTGCGGTGATGTTAAAAGAGGGTTATAAATGTTATATATTAGTCGTTTAGTCTTGGTCGTGTTATTCATGGTCTACTTGTTAATCATGAGTATTTTACGCTTTAGTTTACAGCCACGTAATCCAAAACATGTGGCCTGTGTAGCGAGAAATTTTTCTCGTTTGGCGCGTATTTTTGGGGTTAAGCTAATCGTGCGAAAACCAGCGGGTCTGAATGATGCTGGGCCGTATGTTTTTGTTGGCAATCATCAAAATAACTTTGATTTGATTACCATGACCGCAGCGGTACAACCGGGCACAGTGTCGGTGGGTAAGAAAAGTTTAGTCTGGGTTCCAATTTTTGGTTTTGTTTATTGGCTATCAGGTAATATCTTGATTGATCGTAAAAACAAAAGTAAAGCGGTTGGTACAATTGCGACTGTCGCTGAGCGTATTCGTAAAGGTCACTTGAGCATTTGGATGTTTGCAGAAGGTACGCGTAGCCGTGGTCGTGGTTTATTACCCTTTAAGACCGGTGCGTTCCATACTGCCATTCAAGCCGAAGTACCTATTGTGCCAGTATGCTGTTCAAATACGCATAACAAAATTAAATTAAATCGTTGGGATAATGGCGAAGTGATTATTGAAATTATGGATCCTATTGCCACGACAGGCTTGGAGCGCAGTAGTGTTCGCGGTTTGTCTGCCGACGTTCATGCCATTATGAAAAATCGCATTGATGAGTTATCAGCAGAAGCACGTGATGCTTAGTTAAATGCCAATATTTTCCTGAATAAAAAACGCCCATAACAAGTGCTTGTTATGGGCGTTTTTTTATTTATGCTATTTTACCACTGCGCAGATTATTGCGGTCGTGATGTATTCGCGTAACTATTTATTCGCGTAATAGACTGCGAACTTAGATGATTTAATTTGCAATAAGCAATGGCCGAAAGCTGCTTCAATAATCTCTGGATATTTCAAGAAGCTGTTTGCAACCAATACTAAATGGCCGCGTGGGTTGATGTAACCATTAGCTTCTTTTAAGAATGTCTCTGTGCTGGCATAGTGAGTTTTCAATCCCACATGGAAAGGAGGGTTTAAAA
>NZ_JASJHF010000252.1:0-6684 GCF_033791185.1 Moritella sp.
TCCAACTCAATATCCTCGATATTGCCAAGGTCAATGTCTTCGGCTTCATTAACGACATGTATTTTGTTAATACTTTCACTATCAACCAATAGGTCGTCAATTTCACTAATCATTGCTTGTGCGTTCTTATTTAGGTTATCATTGATATTATTGTTTTCATGAATAACCTTCTTGTGATTTTCTTCGTTTTTATGCACTGGTTCTTGACTACTTCCGTAAACCAATTTCTCCAAATGCTTATTAAAATCTTCTTCACTTAATTTAACATGACCTTCTGCCATAGATGGCATACCACCAACAGCACCGCCACCAAGACTTGCACCCATATCAGGTGGTGCGCCCATTTCAGCAGGACCACCGCCAGCAGGTGGTAAACCACCACCTTCACCAGCCTCCATACCTTCACCTTCTTCACCGGGTCCAACATCTTCTGGATTCATTTGGTCTTCAGGTAAGCCAAATCTCTTGTCAATATCTGCAAAAAGACCGGACTTTTTAATGTTAATTGGTGAATCGGAGTTAATTATCGGTGTAAATTAAGTTGTGACCCAAGTCGATGAAACCAGTCAATAGCATTATCAACTGCTCACTAAGTGATATATTTGTTTCATCTTCTGGCGACAAGTCAGTCAGTGAAATAGTTCACTTAAATTCGCAATTTAACAAGATTAAAATTGTACTTATATAATCGAGGCTACCATGAAAAAATTTGCATTAACTCTTCTTTGCGCATCAATCGCTGCACCTGCACTTGCTGGTGGTTCATCTTACGTAACTGGTAATGTTCAAATGCATGACCGTGCTGATTTCAACGGTTCAGATGTGACTTCTACTATCGAAGCTGGCCATACGTTTACAACTGGCACTACAGTTTTAGTAGAGATTGATGGTATTCAGCTTGGTAACACTGACTATGGCACAGGTGGTGAGCAAGGTAGTTCAGCAGCTTCTGCTTACACTACGTTAGGTGTTGAACAATCATTCAGCATTAACGAGAATTTATGGGTAGCAGCCGGTTACCACCATTTATTACACGACGGTGAAGCAGTTCAATACCGTCCATTAGTTAAAATTGGTTACAACTTCGATAATGGTCTTTCTATCTCTAACCGTACACGTATGCAAATCCAAGCAAATGATGCAATCAATGCTGATAGTGGCGTAAATGAAACAAACGATCAAGTTCGTTTAGATAACAATATTGCTTACCAATTTAAAGATATGCCTGTGAATGTTAAATACAACAATGTTTATTACGTAAATGATGGTGTTACTAAGGATAACTCTATGGAGCATGAATTACGTGCAACTTGGACACGTGCAGGTGTTCAACCATACGTTGAATATCGTAACCAAGAGTCTTCATCGAAATCGAATCCTGGTCACAACAATAACGTGCTTGTTGTAGGTGCATCTTACGGCTTCTAAGTCGTAACGTATAACAAATAGTAAGTCCTTTATGTAAAATCCCGCTTATTTGCAGTAAGCGGGATTTTTTTGATCTAAATGAATTACTTACTTATCTTGGTGCAATGATAACATCGATATCTTTTGCTTCTATGGCTCGGCGTTGTTCTGCGGTGATATCGGCATCAGTAATTAAGGTGCTGATGTTGTCCCATGCTAATTCTAGATTAGGCATTTTACGACCGATTTTGTCAGATTCAACCATCACAACAACTTCTCTCGATACTTCAGCCATCACCCGACTGAGTCCAATTAACTCATTAAAGGTCGTGCTGCCTCGCTCTAAATCAATACCATCGGCACCAATAAACAGTTGATCAAAATCGTATGAACGCAGTACCTGTTCGGCAATCTGACCTTGAAATGACTCTGAGTGCGGGTCCCAAGTTCCACCTGTCATTAATAAAGTCGGTTCATTTTCTAAACCATTTAACGCATTAGCCACTTGCAGTGAATTGGTCATGGTGATCAGCCCCTTCTTATTAGCAAGCTGCTCAATTAGACTGGCTGTAGTGGTACCACTATCAATTATAATTCGATTGTGATCGCGAATTCTTAATGCGGCCGCCATGGCAATGTCAATTTTGCACTGCGAGACTTTATCTGTTTCAACTTCTGGAAGTAGTTCTTTCGGGATTGGTACGGCACCACCATAACGGCGTAATAATAGACCGTTTTGCTCTAAAGCATTGAGATCTTTACGTATAGTGACTTCTGATGTTTCAAAACGCTGGGCTAGCTCATCAACACTGAGTTTACCTTGCTCTTCAAGTAATTTAATAATGGTATGACGACGTTGTTGAGTGTTGCGTTTTGACATAGTGTATGTGATTCATTTATTAAAAATAAGAATCTAACAATATCATAGTTTAGCAACCGCTGTTATCTATGATATTTGCCGATCTTTTGGTGCTAGCTAGGGAAGTATAAATTTCTGCGCTGTACTAAATTAAACTTAGCGAGGTATTCAGGTTCGATATTATTGCTGCTAATACCTTTCGCAATCGTAATATTATCAGTAGCGCAATGACGTAAAAGGGGTTGTTTCTTAATCGGCTCTAACTCATTGAAATCGACTATCAGTGGTTGCCTGAGACTATCGATGACACTCATTTGTACTTGCCCTTGATTATTATCATAACTAACAATAGTGCCAACTGGGTATATGCCCATCATTTTCACAAACTGTTCTAAATAGGCTTTGTTGTAATGTTTATCAGCGACTTTAAACAACAAGCCAATGGCGAGATGAGGTGAATAACGGTGTTGTGGTAAATTCGCGTTACACATTTCATTATAACGGGTGGCAATGGCAACTAATTGGGCGTACTTTGAAATCTTATCTTGTTTAATACCACGCGGGTAACCGCTGCCATCGAATTTTTCATTGATCTGTAAAATACTATGGATCACCGTATCAGTCAGTGCATCTACACCTTGTAACTTTTGCACTGCATAGGCTGGGTGTTGCTTGAGGTAGTTGACTTCTGGTTTGGTAAGCTCTGATCTTTTATTACGAATTGAAGGTGGTACCCATAACATACCAAACTGACTGAGTAGGGCTGTTTGCGTAACGATAGCCACATCTTGTGCGTTAAACGATATCTGTAGTGCTAAACGAGTACTAAGTACCGCCACATTCATCGCATTTTGATAAATGGAATCGCTTGATAACTCCTCATTACATAATACGAAACTAAAATCATGCTGTTGTTCAGCTGCGATCGTTAATTCACCCGCAAGTAATTCTAATTGTTCCATGGCTTTTTCAGGTTGTAAGCTCAGTTTACTGTAAACATCTTTGAGGAGCGTGAGCTTGTCTTGATACTTTGATCGGGTATGACGTATTTGTTTCCACCAGGCTTGCTGTTGTGCTAACTCTGTTTGTTGTTCTTGTCTTCCTTTGAGAGCCGCTTGTTGCTGTGCAAGCTTGTCTGCCGATGCTGGGTCAATCGGGGCGGGCTGTAATGATGCTGATGTCGGAGGCTGCGCTAGTTTACTGCGAGATAGATCAACAGAAATCGTGTCTAAACCAAGATACTGTACAATTCGTAATTGCTTTTCATCCTTAATAAGAAATGAATTAAGGATGAAAGGATGGGATGTCCAACCAATGGGGAGGTTAATATAATGACCCACTTGAAGGTCTTTAATCGTTAATGAGACATTTTCCATTACTTACCTTGTCATTTTATTTATTACTTTATTTAATTTGAGCTGAATATAATGGATTTAAATACCATGATATCGTTTTAAATAGAGTATTGAAAATACAGTCAAAATAATTATAGGGAATAAGTTTAGGGTTATCAAAACTAATGTGGCTAGGTGTGGGCTAGTTATCTTTTCCGCGAGAATATATTAATAATAACCTTAGGTGAGTAATAAAAATTCAATTTACCCTTGTATATAAAAAAAAAAGGGTGGGAATATAAGGTTATTTAAAAACCTCAAAACCACACCCTTTATAGGTCATTGTTATCACGTTGTTGATGATAACAATGCTTGTATTACTTCACGGTTATTTTTTTGCTGTTTCTTTTTTAGCCGCTTTTTTTTCTATGTTATAGCTTTCTTGATAATCATGACCGTAGTAAGAAGCAAGTAATAGTGCTTTTAACTCGCTGATTAATGGGTAACGTGGGTTAGCACCAGTACATTGGTCATCGAATGCTTCGATTGCTAGTTGGTCTACTTTAGCAAGGAAATCAGCTTCGTTTACACCCGCAGCTTGGATTGACTTAGGAATATCTAAATCAGTCTTAAGTTCGTCTAACCAGTTTAATAATGCGTTAACTTTGTCAGCTGTTTTACCTTCACGGAAACCTAAGTGTTCTGCAACTTCAGCGTAACGAGCACGTGCTTTCGGACGGTCATATTGTGAGAAGGCTGCTTGTTTAGTTGGCATGTCAGTAGCGTTATAACGAATAACGTTAGTGATAAGTAATGCATTTGCTAAACCGTGTGGAATATGGAATTCAGCACCAAGTTTGTGCGCCATTGAGTGACAAACACCCAAGAAAGCATTGGCAAAGGCGATACCCGCAATCGTTGCACCATTGTGAACTTTCTCACGTGCAACTGGGTCTTTAGCACCATTTTTGTAAGAACTTGGTAAGTATTCTTTCAGTAGTTTCATCGCTTGTAGCGCTTGACCATCTGAGTATTCATTTGCCAGGATTGAAACATATGCTTCTAGTGCATGTGTTACCGCATCATAACCGCCGAAAGCAGTCAGTGATTTTGGCATATTCATTACTAGATTAGCATCAACAACAGCCATGTTAGGTGTTAATTCGTAATCAGCGATTGGGTATTTCTGACCTGTTATTTCATCTGTTACTACGGCAAACGGCGTTACTTCTGAACCGGTACCTGACGTTGTAGTAACTGCTACTAGTTTCGCTTTGATACCCATTTTAGGGAATTTGTAAATACGTTTACGGATATCCATAAAGCGCATTGCAAGGTCTTCGAAGTGTGCTTCTGGATGTTCGTACATTACCCACATGATCTTCGCGGCATCCATCGGTGAACCACCACCAAATGCAATGATAACATCAGGTTGGAAGCTGTTCATTACATCAACACCTTTCTTCACTACTGCTAGCGTTGGATCTGCTTCTACATCGTAAAATACTTCAGTATCGATGCCTTTAGTTTTTAGGATTGCTACTAAGTCATCTACATAACCGTTATTGAATAGGAATTTATCGGTAACGATACAAGCTCGTTTTTTACCAACAAGATCATCCATTGCGATTGGTAATGAACCACGGCGGAAGTAGATTGATTCTGGAAGTTTATGCCACAACATATTTTCAGCTCGCTTAGCAACAGTCTTTTTGTTAATAAGGTGTTTAGGACCTACGTTTTCAGAGATAGAGTTACCACCCCATGAACCACAACCTAGCGTTAGTGATGGTGCTAGACCGAAGTTATATAAATCACCGATGCCACCTTGTGAGCTTGGTTGGTTAATCAGGATACGGGCTGTTTTCATTTTATCGCCGAAGTCTTTGATACGTTCTTCATTTGCATCTTGGTCTGTATAAAGTCCAGATGTATGACCGATACCGCCAAGTTCAACCATAGTGATAGCTTGTTCTACAGCGTGGTTGTAATCACGAGCGCGGAACATACCTAATGTTGGAGATAGTTTTTCGTGAGCGAATGCATCATCAACGTGTACTTCTGGACCTTCACCGATAAGTACTTTAGTGAAAGGAGGCACTGTAACACCAGCCATTTCAGCAATCTTAATTGCAGATTGACCAACAATCGCAGGGTTCATGTTGCCATTGATTAGTACGATTTCGCGTACTTTATCTGCTTCTTTCTTCGATAAGATGTAACCGCCGTGTGTAATGAAGCGTGCTTTTACAGCGTCATATACTTCGTCAACTACAATTACGGCTTGCTCTGAAGCACATACTACGCCGTTATCGAATGTTTTTGACATTAGGATTGAAGATACAGCACGTTTAACATCTGCTGTTTCGTCAATAACGATAGGGGTATTACCCGCACCAACACCAATAGCTGGTTTACCTGATGAGTAAGCTGCTTTAACCATGCCTGGACCACCAGTTGCAAGGATAAGGTTGATGTCTGCGTGATGCATTAATGCATTTGAAAGTTCAACTGAAGGTTCATCAATCCAACCAATAATATTTGCTGGTGCGCCTGCTGCAACCGCTGCATCTAAGACAATTTTAGCTGCCGTATTCGTTGCATTTTTTGCTCGTGGATGTGGCGAGAAGATAATACCGTTACGTGTTTTAAGAGAGATTAATGATTTAAAGATAGCCGTTGACGTTGGGTTAGTCGTTGGTACGATACCGCAGATGATACCTGTTGGTTCTGCAATTGTGATGGTGCCAAACTCTGTATCTTCTTCAATAATGCCGCAAGTCAGGGTGTCTTTATACTTGTTGTAGATATACTCTGATGCAAAGTGGTTTTTAGTTACTTTATCTTCTAATACACCCATACCTGATTCTTCAACAGCCATTTGCGCTAAAGAGATACGTGATGTTGAAGCGGCAAGTGCAGCAGCTCGGAATATTTTATCAACTTGCTCTTGATTAAAGGTTGCGAACTCTTGCTGTGCCGCTTTCACTTTAGCAACCATTGCATTGAGTGTTTCTATATTCTTAACAGTCATAATTTATCCTTAAAACTAATTTGAAATTTTAAAAAGTATTTACTAAGTGT
>NZ_JASJHF010000253.1:0-4640 GCF_033791185.1 Moritella sp.
ATCAACACCAACCGTAGCCAGCTCTTCTAAAGCAATAGGAATAACATTTGATGGTAATAACGGTAATTTTTCTGCCACCGTTTGTTCGTCACGATTACCAAAGAATAAGATCGTTGGCTGTTCACCACCCGCCATTTGATAACTGTTTAATAAGCGATAAATAAAGTTCTGGGTCTTTTCTGGCTCTGGTAATGCGTAAGTAATCGCTTCAGTCGGACAAGCTGTGGCACATGTCCCTACGCCTTGGCATAAGAACGGATTAATTTCGATAGCGTGGCCATTACTGGTTAACGCGCCTGCAGGACAAGCATCAACGCAACGCGTACAACCGCCGACACCACGCGATGAATGCGCACAGATATCATTGTTTAAACGAAAGTATTTTGGTTTATCAAAGGTTCCTAACATTTCCGGTAAGGTTTCAATGACATCTGCAATCGCCGCTTTACCGCTACCAACAGGGTAATAACCCGGCGCCGGGATCTCGGCTTGGATAAGGCTATCCGCGCTCATATCAACCACTAAATCGAAACTATCACCACCAATAGTCACTTCCGCTAAATTGGTGTAGGTATTCAGTAAGCTCCCCGCTACACGGCAGTTCACTTCGAACGCACCAAGGTAACCCTTAATTATTACTTCATTACTAAAAAATACTTTGTCATTGTCATTGCTATCGCTCGTCGCTGGCGCAGCAGACGTCGCCAGCAGTGTGACTGAATTCAATGTTGCAAATTGCGGTGCTAACGCAGTGATCGTATCGTGTGCGCCAATGATCAATAAGTTGCCACGGCTTTCGTAAGAAACCGTTGGCGGGATCAAGTTAGATAACTCAACGGTATCAGCAATCGCCGCGAAGCGTGCTTGACCATCGGTATCAGTAAATGTTTCTAAAATACTTTTTAACATTGTTATTCCTGTATCTCGTCACCGTTACTGGGTGTCGATTAAACTGCGAGTCATTACCCGCTGCTCTCTGCTAGCGTACGATCATGTAGATACTTTTTGTTGTAGCTAATAGAGCAATAACCGAACCAACTTTTAACGGAATAAAATGACCTATAAAGAGTTAAAGTCAGAAAGGGATTGTTTTTATATTTACAAATGAGACATTATGTCGCTATAGATGATCATGTGTGGATCAAAATGTCCCGATTTGAAATAAGGTTATTTGTCCCTTTATGTCTCACCGGTTTGTTCAAGCTTGATTTTTTGTTCATCGCAACAAGGCATAGAGGTATTATCTTCCGTCACTAATGCTGTAGTGTCATCCTCAACGGCAAGCATTTCTGGCGCAGAGATTAGCTTAGCGTCAGATTCTTCTAATGCTTCATCGTCGACAACCAGTTCGCTGTCCTGCTCAGGTTCTTCTAATACCGCCTTAACCCAACCGCGTAACTGCTTAGCGACACTCTCATCAAGTTTAGGGATATTAGAAAAATCTTCGGTATGATCATCCATATCACTGATATAATTAAACTCATCAGCATGAAATAGCTTTTGCAACGCTGCTTTTTTTACTGATTTATCAACGCCATGCTGTAAAAAAGAAGCCACACCGCTATCGAAGGTGACGTTATCTGCATCATCGATAGTCAGCACTTCTTCGATATGCTCATCAATCAGATCTGTAGATGGGTGAGATAAATCAGAATCAGAGTCTGCAACCGAGGCATCATGAGGCGCTGAGTCATTATTGGTGTCGGTATCCAGCTCTACAGCAACAGCGTCTTTACTTGCTTCTAAATCAGTTTCTGCATGATCTTTAGTCGCCAATGAACGATCTGACCAACGTTGAAAAAAGTTACTGGCCACTTGAACGCCCTTTTCTGTCTTTACAACGTTTCTTTTTAAATTCAATCAGTTCGCCATTTCTACCAATGAACGCTTCCATCCAAGCTTGCACCGGTAATGGCATCTGAATATGCAGCACTTGATAGTCACCATCCATATAACTACTGGCAACGCTTTGCGCAGCAGTGATCAATAATGGTGAAAACTGCTCGTCAGTGACTTCACAGACAATAAACAGGTGAGGATCTTGTGAGCTTAGGTTAAAACGGTAATCAGTCCGTTCATCGCGGTATAAATACAGTGTTCGTTCATAGCGAGTCGTGCTACCTGTGGTATCCTTGACCTCTTCTGTAGCTGTGCTCGCTGGCGCTTGTTGATACAACTCAATATCTTCAATAGACCAAGACAAGGTAGTCCAACGTCCAACTTGCTTTTCTTCAGAGCGAAGACTGAAGGCGATTGGCCAACTTGATCCGTCTTTCCCTAAGCGCTTATGTTCATCACCTTTATTTAGGTGTTTATCTTCATCACATAGTTGCACACATGCTCCTTTGTTCTATTTTTATAATTATTTATAGTTTTTATCATTTATTATATCTCTCCCCTACTCAGCAAAATCTAGACCAAGTTAGAAACTAATGACAAATAAAATGGTTAAGTTGGAATGAACTTTGCTTTACCTCTTGATAGATATATAAACCAGCAGGAATCTCGGATGCCGCAATTACCAAAAATAATTAGAACCAACTCTTCAGTTGAGCACACCATGACCGTTGATATCATGGATGAGTATGGCGATACCATGACCAAAGAGATCGCCTGTGAACATCCGTTAACGATCTACTTAAACTGGGTTGAGATTGTGACAGTGATGACGCTCGGCGCACGTCCTGCCGAACTCGTACTTGGTTATTTAAAAAACCAAGGTTTTATTGAAGACATCAGTGCAATTGAATCGTTAATCATTGACTGGGATACTAATTCAGCCGCAGTAATTACTCATGAGAGTACCGAGGGTTTAAAAGATAAGTTATCGAAGAAGACAGTAACATCTGGCTGTGGTCAAGGCACCATGTTCGGTAACGTAATGAAGACATTAGAAGGTATAACGCTGCCACAACCTAAACTACGCCAATCAAAATTGTATGGCTTATTGGAAGCATTAACGCATCATAACGCGACTTATAAAGCCGCCGGTGCCGTACATGGCTGCGCAGTATGTAAAGATACCGAAATCCTATCGTTTGTCGAAGATGTAGGTCGTCACAACGCCGTTGATACTTTAGCTGGGGAAATGTGGTTAAAAGGCCAAACGGGTGAAGATAAGATCTTTTATACTACTGGTCGCCTTACGTCTGAGATGGTAATTAAAGTGGCGCAAATGGGCATTCCAGTATTGTTATCACGCTCGGGGGCAACACAAATGGGTTATGATTTAGCCAAGAAATTAGGCATTACTATGGTTGCTCGTGCCAAAGGAAATCGCTTCCAAGTGTATAATGGTATGGCCAATTTGATCTTGGATGTCAAAGGTCCTGAAGCAGAAGCGCTCGCGCAACCTTCAGCGCAACTACAAGATCAGTCACAAGATACCATGGGTAAAAGTGCATGAATGACTTCCCCGCGTTTATGAATGTAAAGCAAGTCGCGGAGTATTTAGACCTGAATGAAAAAAAGGTCTATACCCTTGCTAACGATGGTCACTTACCTGCCACCAAAGTAACCGGGAAATGGTTATTCCCCAAAGCTATGTTAGATAAATGGTTACTGGAATCATGTCATAACGGCGCGCTCAATGACCGCCTGTTAATTGCAGGCTCAGATGATCCCTTATTACAACTGGTTGTCGGTAAAATGGCGCAAAAACTCGGCAGCACCGCACTGGTTGGTTATACCTCAACTGGTACGCGCCAAGGTTTAGCCATGCTCAGTAAAGGCCATGTCGACATGTGTGCTATCCACTGGGGGCATGCTGAGGAAGCGGCTTTACGACATCCCGCTTTATTACAGCAATATCCGGGGCATAAAAACTGGGTGCTGATCCACGCCTTTGAACGTCAACAAGGCTTAGTGGTCAGTAAAGAATTGGCTGATTTAGTCAATTCACGCTCGCTAAACTTGCAAGAGTTACTGACTTCACGCTGGCGCTGGGTATTGCGTCAAGAAGGGGCAGGCAGCATGCGCGCTTTAGCTGAGTGGTTGCACAATCATGCTTACACCGTCGAGATGCTTACCGCTGTTGATACCTGTCACAGCGAACGAGAGCTAGCATCTTGCATTGCTCGTGGCGAAGCTGATGTGGGCTGTGCTAGTCAAAGTACCGCGGGCGAATTTGGTTTAGGCTTTATTCCTTTGAGTACCGAAGCATTTGAATTAGTGATCCCGAAAAATATCTACTTCCGCACCTTACAGCAACAATTACTGCAGGCGTTATCGTCGATGGAGATCCAAGCTAAAGGCGACCAACTTGGAGGTTATAACTTTAGCCGCACTGGTCAACAAGTATGGAGTGCCAGCTAGTACCAAACGCTAGATGTAAAAAAGCCCAGCTATCGCAACGCGGTCTGGGCTTAATTACATTACCTTACTGGAGTTCTTTTTATTCTTTAACTCTTTAACTCTTTAACTCTTTGCTATCTCAGAACAGACCAGTATACAGCCCAAACTGACCTTTAAATCAATTAAACAAGCTTTAATACATCGTTAACCTATTGATAAATGAATACATTTTTAACTGAAACCACTACAGATTGCCCTTTAATAACTATAAATCAACCTATTACAACTACAAAATGTGCCACCAGCAGCTAAAACTGACCCCCCAGCAGCATAAATCCACATCCACA
>NZ_JASJHF010000254.1:0-19605 GCF_033791185.1 Moritella sp.
TAAAGCCTGAATTAGTATTCAGTTCTTTAAACACTTCATCTTGTGACCAACCTTTTTTCAGCAAGAACTCAATGATACTTGGATCTAAATCACCACAACGTGTACCCATCATTAGACCCGCTAATGGTGTAAAGCCCATGCTTGTATCAACACTTTGACCATCACGAATCGCGCATACAGAAGCACCGTTACCTAAATGCACTGAAATAAAGCTGCTTTCTTCAATCGGTTTATTAATCATTTTAGCGGCTTCACGGCTAACAAAGTAATGGCTGGTACCGTGGAAACCATAACGACGAATACCATAGTCTTTGTAAAGCTTGTGAGAAATTGCACCAGTAAATGCTTTTGCAGGCATAGTCTGGTGGAACGCAGTATCAAACACTGCAAATTGTGGTAATGATGGGAAAGCAGCCATTGCCGCTTCAATACCTTTGGCAGCTGCAGGATTATGCAATGGCGCAAGGTCTGACAGGTTACGGATCTCGTTTAATACTGATTCATCAATCTGTACTGTGCTAGTGAACTTTTCACCGCCATGCACGATACGATGACCAACAGCAACAAGTTGCGAGGTTAAACCTAAAGTTTCAAGTAGCGCAACAATACGTAGAATAGCTAATTGGTGATGATTACCTTCACCTGTGATAGCTTCTTCAGACTTCTGGCCTTCATATTTCCAACTTACTACCGCTTCAGGAAGGCCAAAACACTCCCCTAACCCACTAAGAACTACATCACCGGTATTTGAATCGATAACCGCGAATTTTAAAGATGAACTACCTGAGTTGATCACTAGTACAAATGAATTAGACATGTAAGTATTGTTCCTGTTTTTGTTTCTGATTATTATTGTGATTTACATCACTTATTGGGTATTACTCATTATTCAATAATTACATAATCTTTCAACTGAATTTACAAACAAAAACACGGACTCTCACCGTTTCGTTGATCTGAAGCAACCATAACCTCTATTTATTTGTGAATATATAAAATTAAATATCACACGATGAGACTATATTCTTAATAAACACTATACAATCCCTTAATAAGCACTACGTTAAACAATTAATAATCAAGCCCGCTCAATTAAAGGAGCTTGATCTTGCTATTTATAGTGCTATTAATACAATCTAACCAGTCTTAATACAGTGAGGTACAAGCTAAATGATTTACAGCAATTCAACCGACTGTTGAGCAATAACAAATTCTTCGTTAGTTGGGATAACCATAGCAACAGCTGTACCTGGTTTAGTAATAATACCACCATTACCAAATCGCGCTTTTTCATTGGCTTGTTGGTCTTCTTGGTAGCCAAATATCTTCAAGTAAGCTAATACTTCACGACGGACCAGCAGCGCATTTTCACCAATACCGCCGGTGAAAATAACACCGTCGAGTGATTCAAGCGATACCATGTATGATGCAATATACTTAGCGACACGATAGGTAAATACTTGGAATGCTAATGTTGCGCCTTTATGGCCTTGCTCCATCGCTTCGATAATACCGCGGCAATCACTAGTTAAACCTGATACACCCATAAAGCCTGAATTAGTATTCAGCTCTTTAAACACTTCATCTTGTGACCAACCTTTTTTCAGCAAGAACTCAATGATACTTGGATCTAAATCACCACAACGTGTACCCATCATTAGACCTGCTAATGGTGTAAAGCCCATACTTGTATCAACACTTTGACCATCACGAATCGCGCATACTGACGCACCGTTACCTAGATGCACGGAAATAAAGCTGCTTTCTTCAATCGGTTTATCAATCATCTTAGCGGCTTCACGGCTAACAAAGTAATGACTGGTACCGTGGAAACCATAACGACGAATACCATAGTCTTTGTAAAGCTTGTGAGAAATCGCACCAGTAAATGCTTTTGCAGGCATAGTCTGGTGGAATGCAGTATCAAACACTGCAAATTGTGGTAATGACGGAAACGCAGCCATTGATGCTTCAATGCCTTTGGCAGCAGCAGGGTTATGCAGCGGTGCAAGATCTGACAGGTTACGGATCTCGTTTAATACTGATTCATCAATCTGTACTGTGCTAGTGAATTTTTCACCGCCATGCACGATACGATGACCAACGGCAACAAGTTGTGAGGTTAGACCTAAAGTTTCAAGTAGCGCAACAATACGTTGAATAGCTAATTGGTGATGATTACCTTCACCTGTGATAGCTTCTTCAGACTTCTGGCCTTCATATTTCCAACTTACTACCGCTTCAGGAAGGCCAAAACACTCCCCTAATCCACTAAGAACTGCATCACCGGTATTTGAATCTACAACCGCGAACTTTAAAGATGAACTACCAGAGTTGATCACTAGTACAAACGAGTTAGACATATGAATATGATTCCTGTTTCAAACGATTATTGTGACTTCAGCCACTTATATTGTGACCCTATTATTCAACATTTTTTGAATAATTCAACTAAATTTTATAACAAGTTTATTAACTGCCGACTTTTTGTTGTTCTAAAGCAGTTATCAATCGATAAAATTATCCTACAAACATTGTTATCGCTAACTTAAACTATTCATGAATAGCTCATAAATCTAAATATTACTGGAAAACATTTTCACCATTAATTTACGCTTCAAACAAGTTCTTATATGCCATTAAGTAATATCTAATAAATTTTAATTCTTTATATGAATAAAAAAGCTAGTGTAATCTGCTGAAATAAGTCCAACCTATTGTAATTAACTAGCTTACGAGATCGAGATAGTGGAATACGACTATTTAAGCTAAACACAGTCACAGGAATTCATCATGTCATTAGTAGTTACCGCTAACCTAGCGGTGTTTGGTATCCTCATTTATTTACTAAATAGCCAACAACGAAAGGGTCACACTCTTTCACGCTTGGTTTTATTAGGTCTTGTTTCAGGTAGTGTATTTGGCTTAATACTACAAGTAGGCTACGGCGAAGGCAGTAGCGTGATTAAAGAAACGCTCGCTTGGGTCGATATTGTCGGTAAAGGCTACGTTGGTTTGCTAAAGATGGTGATCATGCCATTAGTATTAGTATCAATGATTTCAGCCGTTGTTAAACTTGATCGCTCAGGTTCACTGGGGAAAATTAGTGGTTTAACAATTGCAGTGTTGTTATTTACCACCATGCTTTCAGCACTTGTCGGCATTGGTATCGCCCAACTATTTGGTTTATCGGCAGAGGGTCTAACAGAAGGTTCTCGTGAAATAGCTCGTGTTGCTGTAATTGAATCACGCGTCGGTCAAGTCAGTGATCTAAGCATTCCACAGATGTTAGTTAGCTTTATCCCTACTAACCCGTTTGCTGATTTAACTGGTTCGCGTTCCACATCGATTATTGCTGTGGTTATCTTTGGTATTCTAGTCGGTATTGCGGCGCTAAAAGTAAGTGCTGAAAATGCCGAATTAGCAAAACCAATTCATACTTTTGTCGATGTATCACAAGCCATTGTCATGCGTTTAGTGAAAATGATCATGGCGATCACACCTTACGGTATCTTAGCGTTAATGATGAAAGTGGTCGCCACATCAAGCCCAAGTGATATTCTTAACTTACTCGGTTTTATCGTTGCATCTTACGTGGCGATCCTATTGATGTTTGTTATACACGGTGTATTAGTTTCATTGGTTGGTGTTAAGCCAACAGAGTATTTCAAGAAAATTTGGCCGGTACTCACGTTTGCATTTAGCTCACGCAGCAGTGCCGCAAGTATTCCGTTAAACGTCGAAGCACAAATCAACGAACTAAACGTGCCACCAGCGATTGCCAATCTATCAGCTTCATTTGGTGCCACCATAGGTCAAAATGGTTGTGCGGGTATCTACCCTGCCATGCTAGCGGTAATGGTCGCGCCAAGTGTCGGCATTGATCCAATGGACTTTAGCTTCATTCTCTCATTAGTGGCAATTATCATGGTGAGTTCGTTCGGTATTGCCGGGGTCGGTGGCGGCGCTACATTTGCTGCACTTATCGTATTACCCGCGATGGGCTTGCCGGTGACGATCGCGGCACTACTTATTTCAATTGAACCATTAATCGATATGGCTCGAACAGCGTTAAACGTCAGTGGTTCGATGGCAGCAGGAACGATAACAAGTCGATTATTAAAGTCAAAAAATAATAAGCCAGTAGAAACAGCGATAGAACAAACACCGGCTTAATTGATAACGGTTGGTAGAAGAATCTAGTCATAAAAATGCCTATTAGTTAACGCTGATAGGCATTTTTATATCGACTATTTATCATTTACAAACCTTACATCATTCTCATTGAGCCACATATTACCGCAACGAAAAGTTTCCATGTCATCTAGTTAGCCTATCATGTTTACGAGGATCACCAGCGTACACTTACACCACAGGTAATAACTAAAGACGTAAAAATATACCATACTGTAATTAACAAAATATAAATGGATTAGATACGATGAAACGGATTTTAATTGCAGGCGCTTTAATTGGCGCAATCGCAACGGGTGGCTACCTACTCACACAGCACTCAACAGCAATATCAAATAAACATACTGCTCTAAGTTACATTCCGACAGATACCGCCTTGTTTTCCGGTCAATTAACACCCTTCCCTATAAAAGCTTATATTAACTCAATGCGTGGTACTTATAGTCAATCACCTGATGAACTGATGGCCTCTTTATACGCAAGTGAGAGTTATGACCCGGCAGATACCAAGGTCAATTTTTTCTTAATATTAATCAAAATTTACTTAGAAAGCATGCAAAACGCAGATGCCTTTATGGCCACATTTGGTATTGCAGAAGAACTTCACGCCTACGTTTACACTTTGGGCATGGTGCCAGTATTTAAAGTTGATATCATTAACCCTGATGCAATATGGGCATTATTAGACAAAGCTGAGGCAGAAAGTGGCTTTCCGCATGAACAAGGTCAAATTAAACAGCGCGACTATCGTATTTATAGACTTACCGAAGACACTGATAAAACACAAGTAGAATTAATTATTAGTCAGCATAATAATATATTAACCGTGACTTTTAATAGCGAATTAAATGACCCGCAGCTGTTAGAAAATGCCCTAGGTATAACGCCTGTAGAACATGCATTAGCAAACTCTACGCAACTCGACGACATTATGACCAAACATCGCTTTACCAAGGACGCTATCAGCTATATCAATCACAAAGCGATAGCCCAAGCGATCACCTCGCCAAACGAGAGTTTGCTCGGTCAACATATTAGCAAGCTAATGAGTTTAGAAAAGCAAGATCACTTACGCGTCTATCAACAACCACAGTGTAAGATTGAACTCAATCGTATCGCTGATAACTGGCCTCGTACCGTATTTGGCTTTAACCAATTTGATATTAATGAACAGGCTACAACGCTCGATATGGCAATGGTTGTCGAAAGTAACAATCAGACAATACTCAGCGCTTTAACAACAATGACAGGTTTCATTCCCAAATACGTCAACGACTTAAATAACACTGTTTTAGCCCTTGGAGTTGGACTTGATATCAGCAGTGTATCCCCCGCTATCAGTCGTATTTGGAGTGAGCTACAACAACCAAGTTATAGTTGTCCACCATTACAGCAGATGCAATCTGCAATCCAACAAAACAATCCCGTCATGTTAGGTATGATGACGGCTATGGCGAATGGGGTTAAAGGCATTTCTGGCGCAGTCATTGATTACAATCTCGATGAAGACCAAAATGAATTAACCATCAAAAACTTAGATGCAATCATGAGTTTATCAGCTAACGATCCAAGGACATTATTTAATCTTATGTCAACGTTTAGACCTGAACTTAGCGATGTAAAACTCCCCGCTAACGGAACCATTGTTGAATTATCGTCATTAATACCATTTAAGCCATTACCGGGGATCAATCCCAAACTAATCATGCATAAAGAGCATATGGTTATTTTCAATGGGGATAAATCCGAAAAGTTAGCGATAGCGCTAGGTGAGAGTCCAATAACAGCAACAGGGATTTACAGTTTATCCATCGATTACAGTAAAGCTTTTACACCTCTTGTCACTGCAGCTGAATTCAGTGACCAGCAAATACCTCCAGAGCTGGAGGAGATGAAAAATTACAACCTTAGATTCAACACCGGATTGCAGATAAATGAACACGGAATTGAAGTTAATTCGTATATGGATTTAAGGCCGCCAGCTGTAATTGCGCCTTAAATATTAGGCTAATTTACACTCGATAACAAATAGATAAAGGGGACCTTAATGTGCCCCTTAATTAACCTCAGTACAGTCATGTCTTACCTTAACATCGCGCTTATCTAAATTATCAATTATATCAGTCTGCTTTGCGGTATCTGTATCGGGATAAAAGTGAATAAATGACTCATCTTCAAAACCATTAAAATCAACGACACCAGAGATTGTCGTTAAGTTATCCGTATAAATAACACGTTCTTCTGTTAAATTTTCGCTTAAACAACGTTCTTCCATGCCATCCGTTTTACACAATATGATCGCACCGGATAAATTAACCGTGAGCCGATAAGAAAAATACAACTCTTCTTTAGCGTCTGTCGATACTTGGTAGGTAAAAGTGTCATCGGTGTACTGGTAAGATAAATCTTTCAACCACATACCTGCCGCTTGAAAAACCGTATCATGTGTGGCGTACAATGCTTTACTACTTTGAGTCCCTTCCACAACAATATTAAACGGTTTCATATAGCGTTGGTGATCACTTTCAACATATTCCAGTAAATGATGTATTGCTTTCACGTGCTTTGGATTCATCTTATGCAGTTCGACAAGTCCTGCGTCAATAACAGAAATAATTTCCTTACCTAACGCCATTATCTGCTCAGATTCGGGTCCCGTGGCCGTATAATTGACAAACTCTGCAGTTGACGTTTCAATGGCTTTAAATTCAACGGTGTTCAACTCGATCGAGTTAAGTTCTAACACTAACGGTCTAGAGTCTTGCGATTGCTGTGCATTAATGCTCACAGATAGTAATAACATCAGTGTAATTAAAAATCGACTCATAAAAATCTCTACAATAATAAACTTATATTAACTGGGTAAAGCGATGTTAGCGGTATCAAAACATAGTGGAATACTTTTTCATTCAAAATTACAAACTGACTTATGGACTACAATGCGTAAATCTAGTTAATTTGCGCGCATTATAACCATAAAAATACATAAATCAATAAATGCTATAACTTTATATTATATGATTGAAATAAAGTTATAACGGCAAGTGAACGTCAATCAATAATCGGTATTCAGTCCGATTATTCTAGGGGGGCATCATGGCCGGAATAGCAAGGCTTACCATGTAAAAAGACAGCTAACTCATACAAGCAATAATGGTTTGAGTGGATGAAAATACCGCATAATACTGACCGCCAACAACAAGCTGAAGCTGATTAGCTAACTGTGTATCAATCGAGGCATAGATCATTTTTGGCCCAATGCTTTTGGCCACGGCATGTTCATCAAGAATAGCTAAAGTCACTTCCGTTGTCTGACTATTGCTGTGGATTTCATGAACCACACTCAATACTTGATTACTATTTTCATCCACAATTTTATCACGTGTAATACTGACTGCTGGCGCTTTAAATAGTAATAAAATAGGCTTGCCTACGGTTAATGACAAACGTGCACAGCTGCTTTGAGTCACAGTTGCATGCAAAGTTAAACCATTGGCAAGGGCCACTTGAATACGGCTATTTAGACGGTCCGGAATAGTGTCAACTGCACTTATTGTATGCTCTAACGACATGATCGTGCCAGATAATTGATTACGAGCACTGGTTTTCAAGGCTAGATGTCCCATCACATCTAACAAACTATTCATTGGTATAGTCTGGTTTTGCAATGCTGCTAATACCATATCCTGCATTTGGTCAGTCAACGCATACATCTGCAATAAACGTTCACCAAAAGCAGTCAGTTTTGCCCCCCCTCCCCCTTTACCGCCTTTTTCACTATTTACCACGGGGTCAGGTAACCGGGTATTCATGTCTTTAACCGAGTCCCATGCCGTCTTGTAACTCATTCCTGCAAGTTTAGCTCCCTGGCTAATCGAGCCGCAGGCTTGAATTTGCTGCAGTAGCGCGATCCGTTTTGGGTTAGCAAACACTTTATCGGCAACAGAAATGGTCAACAATGCTTTTAAATCCATGGTATATCATCAGCTTAAAAATGAGATTGGTATTGTGCGTCATCAGAAAAATAATAACAACTCCGCCGATCACGACAATCCTATGTAATAGGACTCGCCTTAAAATTACACAGAAAAATAAACCTCACTAAATGACATTACAGCGAATAAAAACAGCGAATAAGTGTGAACCACTCTCAAAATTATAGGCAACTTCGACAAATTAGGAAATTTTATTCTCTTTACACATATAAATAACTCAATATATGAAAAAATATTCTCTAAACATAGGTGTAGAGTAAGCACTGAAATGTAAATTAACGTCAGGCACTGGCGCTGCTGAGGGTATTCTTCAGCATCAATGAGGAATACCGATGACTAATCAATGGCTGCAATATAAACAACTACTTAATACTTTTGTAAAACCAGCATTAGGTTGTACTGAACCAATCTCAGCCGCCTACGCCTCGGCCGTTGCCGCAAGTATGTTACCCACAACACCAGCACAAATTACCGTCCACGTTTCCGATAATCTCTATAAAAATTCGATGGGTGTATTTGTACCTGGTACCGGGAAAATAGGCTTAGCGATTGCCGCTGCAGTTGGCGCGGTAGCTGGTGATCCAGATGCTGGGTTAGAAGTTCTGGCACACGTAACGCCTCTCCAAGTCGCACATGCACAAGCCTTAATTGATACAGGTAATGTCATTGTTAAGCGAACAGAATCAAAAGAGTTTATCTATTGCCACGTACAAGCACAGTCTCAAGATGATATTGCGATTGTCGAGATCAGTGGTGGTCACACTCAAATAACCAAAACAACACTAAACGGTAATCTAGTATTCACTAATAACGGTTGTTCGGCGCAAACTCCGAGTAATAGCGCTGATGAACTCGATATCACTATCCAAGGTATCTATGATTACGCGATGGGCACCGATTTTGACGATATAGCCTTTATTCTGGAAGCCGCTAAATTAAATTCAAACTTAGCAGATGAAGGCTTGAGCAATGGTTATGGTCTCCAAGTCGGTCGTACCATAGCAAAGAATATCAAAAGCGGTTTTATGAGCGCAGACCTAAATAATTCGATTATCATGCGCACTTCAGCGGCATCAGATGCGCGAATGGGAGGCGCCACATTACCTGCGATGAGTAATTACGGCAGCGGTAATCAAGGTATTGCTGCAACAGTTCCTGTCGCGATGATCGCAAAACATTATCAGGCCAATGATGAACAACTGGCGCGCGCCCTTATTTTAAGTCACCTAGGGGCTATTTATATTAAGCAGCATTACCCACCTTTATCCGCATTCTGTGGTAACACGGTCACCAGTGCGTCAGCGGCAATGGCGATGGTTTATCTTGCTGGCGGTAATTATGAACAGTCATGTTATGCCATCCAAAATGTGTTAAGCGACTGTTCTGGCATGGTGTGCGATGGCGCAAAATCAACCTGTGCAATGAAAGTGAAAACATCAACGAGCAGTGCAGTCACCGCTTTCATGTTAGCCATGAATGATACCCAAGCATTTGACCAAGGCATCATTGCCCATGACATTGAATCAAGTATCCGTAATATTGGCATGCTAGTCACAAATGGTATGGTTAACACTGACGCTACGATCATTAATATTATGTCTGCATAACACTGATTAAATAAGCAACGAAATAATCCACTAGTGCAATTCGTCCTATTGTGTTGTTACCATTAAAGTTACCGCTAACTTTAATGGTAACATGTAAATCAATGCTAAATAATTGCGCCAATGAAGCAATAAACATATATAATTGCGCATTGATTTTTCACCCACCATGTTGATATCAAAACAGCTCTTTTTCTTTATTAGGATTAACAATGCACAATCTATCTCCAAAGTCGTATCGACTCCCTCTCCAAAATAAGTTGGTTGGTCTGTCTGTAATGATTATTATTGGAATAGTTGCCTTTGTATTGTTTTTTTACCACTCTTTTTCTAGCAGTCTAGAAGAAGAAAAAAAAGCGCAATCTAAACATTTCGTTGACTCTGCCCTCGGAATTATTCAACATTTCCGCCAATTAGAATTATCAAAAAAGTTAACTACAATTGAAGCTCAGCAGATGGCGATGCGCACGCTTGAAGCGGCAACTTATGGTGAAGATGGCTATTTTTGGATCAACGATAGTCAAGGCAAGATCCTTATTCAACCTTATATGCCTAACCTAGTCGGCCTCAATATGACCAATTGGGCAGACAGTTCCGGTAAGTATATTTTTCAAGAATTTGACCGCGTAGCCAAAAATGGCGGCGGCTGGGTTTCTTATACTTGGCCTAAATTAAATACATCTGAAGAGTACCCGAAAATATCTTATGTGGCCCACTATACCGATTGGGATTGGTTAGTTGGTACAGGTATTTACCTTGATGATATGAAAACGAATATTTTCTGGGCGGTATTCAAAACGTCAGGGTTCTTGCTGTTTGGCTTCTTCATTTTTATTTTTACAACTGTCGTTATTATTAACTATTTTGTTCATCAACTCAGTGAATTATCGGTACGCGACGCCCTCACTAATTTATATAGCAAACGTTTTTTAAAACAGGTCTCACCTGCTCTGCTTAATCACAGCAAGCTAACCGATTATCACCTTACTGCAATATTCATCGATCTTGACCATTTTAAATCGGTCAACGATATACACGGTCATGATCACGGAGACCTGGTACTAAAACAAGTCGCCACCGTAATCCGCAATAATGCCAAAACAAGCGACTACTGCATACGTTATGGCGGCGAAGAGTTTGTTTTAATAGGCTTCTTTAAAAATGAAATGTCTGCAATGGATATGGCTGAAATGATCCGTCATCAAGTTTCAGAAATGTGTTTTATAAATGATGAGAATGAGTTTAGTGTCACATTAAGTGCTGGAATTGCATTGCACAATAGTCAGAGTGACGCTAGTTTTGCCGATACATTAAAGCGCGCTGATATGAAGCTATACGAAGCAAAGAACGCAGGTCGCAATCGTATCATCGCTTAATCGAGAAACATTCCTAGCTAAAAATTAGCCTTGTGCATTCCCATCAACAAGGCTAGAATTTACACATCGATATATAGCAGACTATATATCGATGTGTAAATCAGCCTCAAACGCCAATAAAAACAGACATAAGAGATTGTAAATGACAGCACGCTATCGCAATAAATTACTACAACTCACGGCCATTATTTTGTTTATGCTCAGCAGTAACGTGATAGCAGAAGAGCGTGTAATTATCTTTGCAGCGGCATCGCTCACCAATGCGCTCACCGAAGTCGGCGAGACATTTAAGACAGATATTATCGCAAACCCAGCAAAGATAGATCCGGTATTCTCATTTGCATCATCATCAACATTAGCAAGACAAATCGCACAAGGTGCGCCAGCACAACTCTATCTATCCGCAAATCAACAGTGGATGGATTACTTGGTCAGCCAACATGCAGTTGCAGCAGAGACGAGAGTGACCTTATTACGCAATTCACTGGTGCTTATAGCCCCAAATACCAGCCCTGTCAGCAATCTAGCGCTAACCAAAGACTGGGATATCACCACCGCCGTGGGCGATAGCCGCATTGCAGTAGGCGATCCCGATCATGTACCCGCAGGACGTTACGCCAAACAAGCATTAAAAAGTTTAGATTTGTGGCAGCAAGCGATGCCGTTATTGGCCCGTGCGAATAACGTGCGCGGCGCATTAGCCCTCGTTGAACGTGGTGAGTCTCCGTTTGGTATTGTTTATGCAACTGACGCGCTGGTTGCTAAAAAAGTAAAAACCCTCGCCACCTTCCCTGCAAGTAGTCATAACGCGATTGAATATCCGCTGGTCATGATTAACCGTAATGCTAAGCCAGCAGCTACCGCATTTTATCAATACTTGCAAACAGACACTGTACAAGCAATATTTGTAAAACACGGTTTTAAGGTACTCTCTGTTTAAGGTACATTCTTTTAAGGCCAGCTCTGTTTTAAAGTACATTCTGTTTTAAGGTAAATAGCTTTGTTAAGTGATTATGAAATTGCAGCCCTGCTGCTGAGTTTAAAAGTATCCAGTGTAGCGGTATTATTCAGTCTACCTTTTGGCATCGTCTGTGCGTGGATACTCGCTCGTTGTGACTTCCCGGGTAAATCGCTATTTGACAGTCTAATTCACTTACCTTTGGTATTACCGCCGGTGGTGATTGGTTATATCTTGTTAATATCTATGGGCCGTCAAGGCAGTATTGGCGCGGTACTTTATGATTGGTTTGGCTGGAGTTTCAGTTTTAGTTGGCGCGGAGCTGCATTAGCGGCGGCAATTGTTTCTTTTCCATTAATGGTGCGCGCGATCCGCTTGTCATTTGAAAGCGTCGATATCCGCTTAGAGCAAGCGGCACGCACCCTGGGTAGTAACCGCTTACGGGTGTTTTTAACCATCACCCTGCCGTTAACCCTACCCGGTATTGTCTCAGGTATGGTATTGGCCTTTGCCCGTAGCTTAGGCGAGTTTGGTTCTACCATTACCTTTGTATCTAATATTCCCGGCGAGACTCGGACAATTCCACTCGCCATGTATTCCTTTATCCAGACCCCTGGCGCTGAGCATGAAGCAGCACGCTTGTGTGTGATTGCGATTATTATTGCCGTGTTATCACTCACGGCATCACAGTGGTTAGCCAAAAAAGCCCAGCAGCGAGTCGCGTCATAATGTTAACTATTAATATCAATAAACAACTTGGCGATTTAGACTTGCAGGTAAACGCCCAGATCCCGATGCAAGGAATTTGCGCTGTATTTGGTCGTTCGGGTGCAGGTAAAACCTCATTAGTGAATATCCTTGGTGGTTTATCAACACCTGATAACGGTCAACTTACCTTAGGTGATCGGCACCTTTACCACCAGCAGCAAGGCATAAATCTACCGCCTGAACGTCGTCGTATTGGTTATGTGTTTCAAGAAGCACGTTTATTCCCTCACTACAGCGTACGTGGCAATCTTAATTATGGGAATAAAGATAAAGACCAAGAGCATTTTGATATTGTGGTTAAATTACTTGGTTTAGACGAGCTATTAACCCGTTATCCATCGACCCTTTCTGGCGGTGAAAAACAGCGTGTTGCTATCGGCCGAGCCCTACTAACTCGACCGCAAATGTTATTAATGGATGAACCACTTGCAGCATTAGATTTACCGCGTAAACGAGAGCTCATACCTTATTTGTTAGAGTTGGCTAAAACCCTTAATTTACCGATCATCTATGTCAGTCATAGCTTAGATGAGATCTTACAACTGGCTGATAGCATGCTGGTATTAGATAAAGGTAAAGTATTGGTCAATGGCCCCTTACAAGCCGTTTGGGACAGTACTGAAATGCGCCCTTGGCTGCCTGCTAAAGAGCAAAGTTCATTATTAATGGCGATAGTCACAGAGTTGAATGCAGGTTATCGCATGAGTAAGTTATCACTCACTGATGGTACTTATCTGTGGATCAATGGATTACCTTTACCCGTTAACAGTAAACTCCGTGTACGTATTCATGCCAACCATGTATCCGTGTGTCTTACTCGTCCACAAGACAGCAGTATTCGAAATATTCTGCCGACGACGATCACCGAGATCACTCATTCACAATCGAGTGATAACGTGCAAGTTAAACTGGCGTTTGGTGATGACCATATCTGGGCGAACATCACCCCTTGGGCAGGTGATGATTTAGCGCTAACCGTTGGGCAAGCTGTCTATGCTCAGATCAAAGGAGTGAGCATGACAGCAAGTGAATTAGCGCAGTCGTGTTAATGTATGAAACCAATTTAAACTAACTGGTTACTTTATTGCCCCACTTCTTGATACGCTTTTAAGTCCGTATACAATTCATGTTTTAACGGATTTAACTTATTTTTACGGATCTTACGAACTTGATAAACGAATACCGCAATATTAGCAAGAATACTGAGGATACTGATTGACCACATTGCCGTTGTGCTACCTGAAGCTTTAACCGCAAACATAGAGGTATCAACAAACCCTGGGAATGTCATTACAAACATCATCCAAAACGCCAACGTATGCGCTCGATGTTGTAACCAGGCACCTTTCTTGATGAAGAATGCAGGAATAGTACAAGACAGCAGTAAGATCATACCCGCGTAGAATGAGTGGTCAGGTACACAGTTATAAACATAAGCAAAGTTCCATAGATCATAAGCAATGATCCAGAACCAAAGCATGTCAGGCCATACCATGTCTTTGTTTTTATCACGGGTAATGTAAATACCAGCCCAACCACAAATAGTAACAATGTTTAATAGCCCAGCAATACCGTTAACGATATTCCAGCTGCCACCAACAATCATCATGCCATCGTGTAAACCATCGAAACCTGATGTTTGGAATTCACGTAACACCGCTTCAAAAATATTAATGCCAAGGATAAATGCGGGGAAAAATAGCATCCATTTATTCGTGCCCACGACTTTAATATAACGCATCGCCATAAAGCCAATGCACGCTGCAATTACCGAATATACTTTTGCCCAATGGAACCAAGTGTTAACGGTAGAACCTTCAAAAGTTGTCGTTGTAGGCCAGATAAAAAAAGACAAAAATAACGGCAACACCACAAAACACGCTATACCCGCAATCATACTTCGTCTAGAAATTTCATTCAGTGCAATGAGTGCAACCAATATAACCATGCCCATAACAACACTGTACCAAGGGATCGATTCAAAGAAAAACATACACATTATCCTTAACATTATAATATTAAAATGAATTTACTCATGCCTCGCGCTGTTATCTCTCAATTAATGATCGACATAGTCATGTCATATCGATTGTCTATTAATGCCAAGAAAGCAGTAACGTGAAGAACAGTAATGTGAAAAACTTTCACATTTATTATTCACCTTTTAGGATCTAAAAGTCAAAATGTAAAATTATTCACATTTAAATTTGTGCTATAAATCACTAAATAACAAGGACTTGACAGAGTGTCGTAACTTAATGTGCTATCTTTAACAAATATTCCATTATGCTATTATGCTTCGATAATTGTATCCAGAGTAAACCTGATGAATTTAAAACAAGAAAAAAGTCGCCGCCGTAGTCCAAGCCAAAATCGCAGTAAAGAGCGTGTTGAAGTGATCCTTCAGGCTGTAAAAGAGTTGATTGAAGAACAAGGCATCAGTAACCTTAAAATTACCGAAATAGCAAGTCGTGCCAACACGTCACCAAGCTCGCTTTATCAATACTTTGCAGATAAAGACACCATGGTTCAGTCTCTCGCTCAACAGTTTATGGCACAAATCCACACGATTGTTGAAAAACACGCGCAAAACTTACAATCGTTTGATGACTTAGAAAAAGTATTGAGTGAAAACTTCGATGATATATATGCACTACACAAAAATGAGTCCGCATTACAGCAGATCTGGTCTGACTCGATTAATAAGGATCTCATAAACCTTGCGACTTATGACTCCACACTCAAAGCAGATAAGATGTACCTACAAGTCAGAAAAGTCGCAAAACCAAAGGATGAAGCCCAGCTGAAGCAATTCATTTTATTAATGAGTATTCAGCTTAGTTCAATTATGCGCATGTGTTTCTGCGGCAATTTTGGCACCCCAGAACAGTTTAAAAAGATATTCGTGGAAAACGTGATCCTGTGGATGAAAGAATACACAGTGCCGATTAAGTAAGCTTCATATCAGCCAAAGGTCTGTAGGTAATAGTTCGAAGATATATTAGCGCAGCCGTTTTGATTTTAGCTTTCGCTGGAATACGGTGAGATTTTGCTATAATTAAGCTCTGGAACATAACTAATTTGTTCTTAACATCGGTCGACTAAATCAGCTCCATGATTCGATGCCGACTCGACAATTTTACAGGCTTAAGAGGTACATAATTATGGCCAGATATTATATTGATTGTCGCGATTACCCTGGTGATGTGAAATGCTCAGTGGCACTTGCAGCTGATTCTAAAGAAGAACTGCTAAAAGCCGTTGTCGAACATGGCACTAAAGTACATGGTTATGAAGATACGCCAGAATTCAGGGACAATATAACTAAAGAATTTAAACAAGGTACGCCACCGATGTAACTAGGTAGGCTGTCTTATCAAAAAAGGCTGATTTTTTGCTGATTTAAACAAAAGCAGCCTTTCTCGTCACACTGTTTGTTAATCTAAAAAATCATGATTCATATAATAGCTAAAGTACACCACCAAGCGTAAATCGGCCATTATTGCGCATTAACATCTGACTCAGGTTGGGTAACGTTCATATTTAGCCGCTTTACAGGATTGATTTCTAGGTATGTATACTAGCTTTTATCGTTTGGTCGTGTGAGATTAGAGAAGAAATATTAGACGCCATCGAATCATATTAAAAATACCACGCTAATTCAGCAAACAAAGTCCACTCGGTTGACAAGTATTTAGAGTTACCCTGCTGAGTGACCTTCACCCCGCCAAATTCTGTGCCATCAGGGCCAACAGGTAGACTAAAGGCTGTGGTTAACTGGGTATTTTGAGTGAGATTATGTGAACTAATCAGTTGCAGCAGCGCTGAATTGTCTGACAGGTTAACAAATACATTCGGGGTTAACAGCCACAGTGGCGTCATTTCAATACTCATCGATGTGGTGAAGTATTGTTGTCCCAACGTATAAAGCTCACCGCGCTCAAGCCGCTGCCATAATGCCGGATTATCAGCCAATGCTGCAGAACTGTAATCACCTCCTTTTTGACCAAATCCATTATAAAAATACTCCACAAACGCAGACATGTTTTTATCAAATAACACCCAAGAATAAGATGCGTTGATAACAGCGCTCAGCACATTATCGGTATCCATATGGGTATAAATCAGATCACCACTTAATACCGAACCACCTACATTAGTGACATTGCCAAGTGCCACAATTTGATCGCTAAAATGATTGGCGATTAACAGATCCCATTCAGATTGCGCTTGAAAAAAATGATATTTGATCGCATTGGAATCCACATCATCAGTGACATTGCCATGTTCATCTCTTCGCGCAACCCACACAAACTGCACGTCATTACCACTATCAAACAGGTACTGACTGTAGATCATGTCATCACCGGTTTTATATTCAGTCACAATCGACGCTGGATCAAACGGGTTAAACAGATCCATCGGTGTATATACCAATCCATTACCCCAGCTAATCGCTTGTCGGCCTATTTTTACTACCAACGCATCTTTGCTGTAATTAACTGCCGCTCTGTCTAAGCGCTGGGTTAAGGCTGCATTTTTATCATCAACGACTGTCTGGGTTAAATTAAACAAACGCCTATCATCATTGATTGGTCTCGACCCTAGGCTGAAGCCAAGCGGCGTATGACTCAGTGATTGCATATCACCGTAAGTCAGCAACAACTGATAATCAAGTTCAACTTGCCATGGCCCCCAATAACCGTCGATATTCAGCCGAGCATCACTATTGATACCTTTAAGGTCAGAGTATCCAATAGCATCATAAATACTGTTGTGGTCTGTATCAGACAGTGAGCCGCTTAACTTTAGATGGCCTTGTATCTCGACATGCTCATTTAGCGTAGACGTCCATGCACTGTCGTTTGCATAAGCAGCGAAATTAAAGATAACTGTAAAACAGACCAGCTGTAAAATTAGATGCAAGACTCTCACTGTATTTGCTTCGTATCGATTCGATAATCTTGGATGATACGGCCGTCTTCCATTTTGATTTGTCGGGGTGCGTAATCCATCACCCGCGCATCATGGGTTGCTAACACAAGCGTCACAGCATGCTGCCGATTTAAACGCACCAACAGCGCCATTAATGCTATCGCCGATTTGGAATCTAAATTTGCGGTCGGTTCATCCGCGAGGATCATTGCAGGGTTACTCACGATCGCACGCGCCACGGCAACACGTTGCTGCTGACCACCGGATAACTCCGATGGGCGACGGTTGATCATATCCGCCAAGCCAACCTCAGCTAAAATGGCAATCGCTTTTTCTCGACGTTCTTTGGCTGGCACACCTTGCACCTGCATCACAAACTCAACATTTTCAACCGCGCTCAGCACCGGAATTAAATTATAAGCTTGAAACACAAAACCAATTTTCTCTAAACGTAAGTCAGCTAACCCATTATTATCCAGCTGCATAATATCAAGCTGGTCAATAAATACTTCGCCGCTATCGGGGGTAAGTAAACCACCTAAGGTATTTAATAATGTGGTTTTACCTGAGCCTGACGGGCCAGATAAACACAGGAAATCACCTTTTTCGATAGTCAGCTGAATATTATCCAAACCTTTTATTTTGCTATCACCCTGGATAAAAGTCTTATACACATTTTTACATATTATATTGCTCATCACGCCTCTCAATTCAATATTTATTTAGTGCGACATCAATATTTATTTAGTGCAATAATAGGATCATATCGGGACGCTTTCCAAGCTGGATACAAACAGATCAGCAAACCCAAGCTAATAACCACACCATTTGCCAGTAACAAGTCTGACAAAATAAATTGCGCATGTAATACCGCGCCATAGCCAAACATCGCCATGCCATCTGCTACTGAAGAAAGGTCGATACCATCGCGAATTAAATACAACATCAATAAAGACAAGGCATTACCGATAATTAGTCCCAATACCAACAACATAGATGATTCCAACAGCAATATTTTGATAATCCCTGTGCCGCGCATGCCTAACGCTCGCATTAAACCAATCTCACGGATACGTTCAAAAACGGCCATCATCAAGGTATTAACAAGGCCAAAAGACAGCGCCAAAAATATCACCAATATCCATACTAATGCATAACTGTCCATGACCTGAGACATCATGCGTAAATATGAATCAAGCTCTAACCAGTTAAGTGTTTCCAACGATGCTAGGGCATATTTTTTTACATAAGCAGTTAACGCCGTCACATCATTATAATCCTGACCGAGAATCGATATCTCAGAGATTTGATTGGGAATATGCAGTATTTTTTCGATATAACGTCTGTCAGCATAGACATTAAGTTCTTCAAAACCAGGGATTGTCGAACTATAAATACCAGTAATAATAAAACCGCGGTCGACAAGGTTGTTATCCGGATCTTGTGACATGATGACAATACGGCGACCGAGTTTGGTTTCCAGTTTCTCAACCAACTTTTGACCGATAATAATGCCCTTGCGGTTCTTTTCCGGTGCTGTAAGTCCAGGCAAATAATGACCTGCAATTATTTGATCTTGTGTGAAACCAAACGCTTGCTCTTTGTCTGCATCAACACCCTGTAAGATCACCCCGCGCGTATCTCGCTCACTGGCTATAACAGCCGGCACTTTTATCCTCACCGCCCAATCTGTGACAGGTAACTTCGACATCGCAGCGCTAAACGCAGCGTCAGGCATGGCAAAACTGTTTACCACACTCGGATCATCGCGATAT